>DASWKR010000084.1 GCA_036396535.1 Acidimicrobiia bacterium
CGGAGGAAGATCCTGAAGCTGGCGAGGTTCCTCGACGAGCTCAACAACCTCGGCTGCCCACTCAACTAGCCGACCAATCGAATACGTCCCCCGATGGGCCGCGCCGCACCGGCGCGGCCCATCTGCGTGTCACGATGACGCTGTCTCCCACTCTTGCGGGGGAGCGGATTCACGAGTGACGGTCGCCTTCTCACGCTGTCTCCCGCTTTGCGGGGGAGCGGATTCACCCTGATTGACCCTTTCCTTGCTCGGCGTGGCACCCGTCGGGTCAAGCAGGGTGAACAAAGCGCCGCAGGCCTTCTTACGCTGTCTCCCGCTTTGCGGGGGTGCGGATTCACCCTGATTGACCTTTCCTTGCTCGGCGTGGCACCGGTCAGGTCGAGCAGGGTGAACAAAGCGCCGTAGGCCGAGCCGAGGGGGTGCCGGCTGCCGGGTGGTGGTGAGGGTTGGGCCCCCTCGGCTCGGTCCCTGGCGGGACGCTCGCCGATCCCCCGGCTCTCGCCGGGGGATTGCGTATGTGGGGGTGCCGGGTGGTGGTGACTGTTGGGCCCCCTCGGCTCGGTCCCTGGCGGGACGCTCGCCGATCCCCCGGCTCACGCCGGGGGATTGCGTCTGTGAGGGATTGCGTGTGGGGCGGCACCTAGTCTGCCGCGGCATGGACATCATCGGACTCGGGATCGACCTGGCCGAGATCGACCGGGTTCGCGACCTCCTCGCTCGATACGGCGAACGCTTCAGGGAGCGCTGCTTCACGGATCATGAGTGGCAGTACGCCCACCGCTACGCCGATCCATCGGGCAGGCTCGCCGCCCGTTTCGCGGGCAAGGAGGCCGTCATGAAGAGCCTCGGCATGGGGTGGCGACGGCTGCGCTGGAAGGACATCGAGATCACGGGGGGAGGGGCTCCGCGGGTGAACCTCACCGGTACGGCGTCGGCGCGCGCCGAGGCCATCGGAGTCGTCAGGGTCCTCGTGACGATCACGCACACCGACGACCGAGCGATGGTGTTTGCGGTCTCGCTCGGCGACTAGGACGCTGCGGGTCAGTCGATCAGGCGGCCGTGCAGGCGAACACGCCGTTCGACGTACCGCACGAGTACGACTGCTCGAACACGATCTCGCCGGCGCTGTTGTCGGTGACCGTGAGGTGTGCAGCCGTCCAACCCACGACCGTGACGTTGGCGACCGTCCAGTTGCCGTTCGGGCAACCAGCCTGCTTCTTGGATGGCGCCGAGCCTCCGAAGTCGGCGAGCGTTGGGTCCTCGACGGTGATGCTCACGGGTGTCTGGCCGTTCTCATCCGTCGAGGCGACGGCCGTGTTCGACACCGAGACGCTCAGGTCATTCCTGCCCTGGGCCTCGGTTCCGCCTGGATTCACGCAATTGGCGCGCACGGTGGCCGTACCCACGAGCTCGAAGGTGTAGTCGGCGTTGCCGAGGCCGACCGCGATGCCGTTGAACGTCAGCGATCCCAGCGAGAAGCTGCTCGTCCTGAAATGAAAGCTGCCGGCGGCTGCCCCTGCGGCTGTCGCCACCACTATGAGCATCGCGATCACGAGTGCTCTGAGACTGCGTCCCATGCTCTGTCCCCTCACCTTGGATTGTCGACGATCATAGTGTCCGCCGGGGGTGCCTCGTCGAGGAAACCGAGGTCGATCTGCAAACGTTTGACCTCGCTCTCGGCGCCGAGGAGGAGGAGCAGTCGCCTTCCCTCGTGCCACCGCCGAGCCGCCTCCGCCAGCCTGCCTGCTGCTGCGTCGTGACGGGCCCATGCAACAAGGGTGCGCGCCCTCTCGCCGTTTGCAGAGATGCTCTCTGCCATCTCGAGACTCTTCGAGAACGCCTCCTCCGGAGCGTGCCGCGAAGCCGGATTGCCGGCGTCGACTTCGATGGGTCGGCCGGTCAGCGACCCGAGGACGCCGATGACCCGCCATGCGGCGGCGATGTAGTCGCCCGCCTCCGAGTCGGTCGCCTGGTCGAGCGCCTCGATGGCGACCTGCTCGGCCTCGGCCAGGCGACCGAGTCCGATGAGGGCCTCGGCCAGGAACCGCTTGGTCTCAGCGAGGACGCCGAGGCTCCCTCCCGCCATCGCTACGACGGTACGAAGGGACGCCTCACCCTCGGCGAAGCTCCCAGTGGCCACCTGGGCGCCTCCGAGATTGCTGAGGTACACCATCTCCCCGTCCCTGTTGTTCGTCGACTTGGCGATCTGGAGAGCTTGGGAATAGCAGGTGACGGCTCCCGCATAGTCGCCCTTGGCTTCGAGGATCACCCCGATGTTGTTCATGACCGGCATCACCTCGTCCGGATTGCCGATCGCTTCGAAGATCCGAGCCGCCTCGTCGAAGTGGGCGATCGCCTCGTCGTAGCTTCCGGAGCTGAACTCGGCCACGCCGGCGAGGTTGAGGGCCTGCGCCAGAGCCGGGCGATCTCCGATGGCCCGGCTCCTCGCGAGCACTTCGGCGCTGAGCTCGGCGACGCCGTCGTTCAGCCCGAGCCGCAGGCGAGACCATGCCTGCATCCAGAGGGCCTTCATCAGGTCGATCGGGGATTCGGCCCGCGCCGCTGCTATCTCGCTCCGTTCAGCGCTCTCGAGAGCGTCTCTGAAGCGACCGAGGTAGGTCTGGGCCGCAGCCATGCCCCGCTCGGCACGCGCCTCGGTGGCGGCGTCCCCGGTGACCACTGCCGAGTCACGCATCTCGATGTAACGGTCGATGGCTTCGTGGTAGCGGCCCTGTGCCGTGAGCACGTCTCCGAGGCCTTCGAGTGCCGCACGCCGTTGGTCGCCGAGGGCTGCTCCCGGTGCGTCCGCCGACAGTTCGAGCGCCGCCGTGTATGCGATCGCTGCCGCCTCGGATGCGTACGACCGCCTGGCCTGGTCGCCGGCCGTGACATACCAGCCGATGGCGGTCTCGAGCAGTTCCGCTTGCCGCAGATGATCGGCGATCTCCCCTGCGAACTCGCTCGCCCGGTCCCCGGCGGTCTCCACGAGCCATTGCGCCGTCTCTTCGTGGTACGTCCGCCGCACTCGCTTGACGACGGTCTCGTAGACGACGTCCCTGAGGATTGCGTGTTTGAAGATGTACTCGCGCATCGTATCGAACGCCGAGTCCTCCCTCGGATAGATCAGCTCCCGCGACACCAGGGGCGCGGCGACGTCTGCCAGGTGCTCGACCGCCTGATCGAGGGCGGTCGCCTCGGCGAGGTGGTCGACGGCCGGCTCCCAGAAGACTCGACCGACGATGGATGCTCGCTGCACCGCATGCCGCTCGGCCCTGTTGAGCGAGTCGACTCGAGCCTGCAGCACGCCTGTGAGGGTGCCGGGCACGGCATCAGGTGTCAGCCGTTCGAGCCGTACCGTCCACGAGCCGCCCCCCGTCTCGACCACCCCGTCGTCGATGAGCATCTTGACGAGCTCCTCCAGGAAGAAGGGATTGCCCTCCGATCGCTCGGCGATGAGGGTCCGCAACTCGGCGGGCACGTCGCCGAGAGGGCGGAGCACCTCGGCGATGAGCTCGTCCGCCTTCTCAGCCTCGAGCGGCTCGAGAAGGATATGGGCCCTGTCCGGACGGTCGACCCTCCACTCGGGTCGACGGTCGACGAGGTCCGGCCTGGTGGTGGCGACGATCAGCAGCGGCATGTGAGACGTGGTCACGAGGAACTCCAAGAAGTCGAGCGAGTCACCGTCCGCCCAATGGATGTCCTCGCACAGGATCACGAGATACCGCTCACCGATCCCGGCGTGGAACATCTCCACCATCGACTGAAAGGCGCGTTCTCGGATGACCTTCGCCTCGCTGAAGAGGTCGGCGATCGATGCGTCGTCTGCGTAGTCGAGGCCGACGAGGTGCCCGATGAAAGGTGCTGCACGCCGGCCATCGGCCCCCATGTATCCGGCCAGGCCCTCCTCGAGCTTCGCTCGAGCCGCGTCGCTCGAGTCGCTGGCGGTGATGAGAAAGCGATCGAAGATCATGGTGCGAAGCAGGCCGTAAGGAGTGTTGCGGCTGGCCTCCAGGGCTCTGCCCCTGAAGAGCCACACGGGGTGGGGCTGCGCCTCCAAGTGGTTGAAGAAGTCATAGATGAGGCGGGACTTGCCGACCCCGGGCTCGCCGTAGATCGTCACGAGGCGGGGCGAAAGCGATGCCGGGGACTCTGGGAGGCAGGCGAGCAGCTGCGCCATCTCCTCCTCGCGCCCCACGGTCCTCGTTTCCACACCGGCAACCTCACGTGTGAAGGTCCTGAAGGTGCGCGGCTTGGCCCGCTTGACGAGATACGCCCGCACGGGTGCCTCGATCCCCTTGACCTGGATCGGGTCGGAGGCGACCACGTCGAACAGACCGCGCACATGGGTCATCGTCTCGTAGGAGATGAGGATGCCCCCCGGAGGCGCTTTGCCCTCGAGACGGCTCGCCAGGTTGACGGTGTGGCCGATGGCCGTGTACTCGCTACGGGCGCCGACGTTGCCGAGCATCGCCAGTCCCGTGTGGATCCCGATCCTCATCGCCAGTCCGCTCGTGGCGCTCTGGTCGCTCGTCGCTCTCGCCTTGAGTGCGTCCTGCATCTCGAGCGCCGCCCGAATGGCGCGCTCGGGATCGTCCTCGCGGGCCACGGGAGCCCCGAACAGCGCCATGACGGCGTCGCCGATGTGTTTGTCGATCGTCCCGCCGTGCGCCGTGATGATGGCATCGATCTCTGCCCACACGCCGTTCATCACGTCTGCGACGTCTTCCGGATCCATGGTCTGCGACATCGACGTGAAGCCCTGCACGTCTGCGAAGACGACGGTCACCTGCTTGCGCTGGTCCTCGGCCGCCTCGCCGGCGCTTCGGAGGAGCGCCAGTTGATCCTGCAGCGCGGCAATCGCTGGATCGACTGCATCGCCGAGCACGGAGCGCTGCGCCTCGAGCGCCGCGATGGCCTGCTCCAGCTTCGCTTCCGATGACTCGACTTCGCTCATCGCCATCTCCGGCCGGGTGGCCACACGTTCCGGCTTGGGGCAAGCGTAATTGCGGCCGACTGGTTGGCATTGCGGATCATGGGCGAAGCCTCTGCGAGCCCGGAGCGGGATCGATGCCGGCCCGGTCAGAGGGCGATGCGCATGCCCTCTCGGGCGGCGTCGACAAGTGGGAACTCCCGACGCGCTTGGCGAACGATGTCGTCTATGGCTGCGTCCGACCGGTTGGGGTCGTGGCTCGTCAGGATGAGCCTCTCCACCTCGGCACCCCGGGCTGCGGCGACGGCGTCGCGCCAAGTGCTGTGGCCCCAGCCGCGGTATGCGTCGTATTCGCCGGGCGTGTACTGGGCGTCGTGCAGCAACACCGTCGCCTCCGCAGCCAGCGCGGTCAGCCTGGCGTCGGCGTCCGGTTCCCCCGCCTCGTGGTCGGTGGCGATCACGACCGAGCGATTGCCGCGGTCGATGCGATAGGCGGTGACCCCCTGGGGATGACGCAGCGTCGTGTGGGTGATCTCGAAGCCGTCGAGTGTGATCGGCTCGTCACCGATGGCGACGTATCGTCTCCTTTCGACGTCGTCGTCGATGTCGACTGGGAACCAAGGCGGCCTGAAGACGCCTCGGATCGCCTCGGCGAGGGTGAGGCCCTCGGGAGGGCGGCCGTAGAACACGAAGCGGTGCTGCTCGTCGTAGAGGGGCGAGAAGAACTGCAGCCCCTGCAGGTGGTCGAAGTGGTAGTGCGTGAGGAACACGTGGTATTCGGTCGGGACCTCGTGGCGCAGAGCCGCCGCGAAGGCCATCCCCGTGCCGCAGTCGAAGATGATCTGACGCCCGTCGACGCCGTCGACGCCGAAGCAGGTCGTGTGCCCGCCGTAGCGCACGACGTCGCGTCCGGAGGTGGGCGCTGAGCCGCGGGCACCGTGCACTGTGAGATGGACCCCCGAGGGCATCCGGGGACGCTACACCACCGGCCGGAGCGGGAGGCGCCGGGCGGCGGCTCGGCCCATCGGTGTGCCGCGTCCGGGAGGGGTCCGGGTTGCCGCCCGAGAGTATCCTCCGCCGCCGATCGCCGATTGTCGAGGAGAGGTGGACAATGAGGCTCGCGGCGCTGCGTCCACCGATGCTTCGCACCGAGGAGTCCGAGGAGCAGCACAGGAGCGCCACCTGGCTCGAACTGTTCTACGACCTGGTCTTCGTGGTCGCGGTCGCAGCGCTGGGACATCGTCTCCTGCTCGATCCCGACTGGTCGGGCGCTCTGGGGTTCGTCGGGTTGTTCGTGCCGCTCTGGTGGTCGTGGGCGAGCTTCACCTTCTACGCCGACAGATACGACACGGACGATCTCGGGCAGCGGCTGCTCGCCGTTGCGCAGATGGTCGCCATCGCACTCATGGCTGCCTCGGTCTCCGGAGACGAGGCGGATTCGACCGCGGCGTTCGCCGCCGCCTTCGTGGCGGCCCGCGCCGTTCTCCTCGTCATGTACTGGAGAGCGCACCGATCGGTGCCCCGCACGAGGGACCTGGTGTCGGGTTACCTGCGAGGATTCTCAGCGGGCGGAGCGTTCTGGCTGGCATCGATCTTCGTGCCGCCGGGCGTCCGGTACGGGCTGTGGACGATCGGCCTCGCCATCGACCTGGCGACCCCGTACCGGCTGCGGAAGGTCCAGGCGACGGTCCCTCTCGACGTATCGCACCTCCCGGAGCGCTTCGGCTTGTTCACGATCCTCGTCCTCGGAGAATCGATCGCGGCGGTGGTCTCGGGGATCTCTGCCCACGAATGGAACGCCGCCACCACGACCGGCGGCGTGCTCGGCGTGCTCGTCGCCAGCGCGCTGTGGTGGCTCTACTTCGACAACCTGGAGGGCTCGGTGGTCAGGCGACGCCCGGAGCAGCGGACCGCATGGAAGCCGACGGTGTGGATCTACGCGCACCTCCCGCTCGCACTGGCGCTCACCGCCACCGGCATCGGGCTCGACTTCGCAGTCGCCCGGCACGTCGAGGCTGCAGAACGATGGCTCCTCGTCGGCTCGGTGGCGGGAGCTCTCCTCGCCATGGCGGCCATCCACGTCGCCACCGACCGCGGCAACTCGGGACGCGACCGGCGCCAGGCACAGGTGCGCCTGGTGGCGGTCCCGTTCGTTCTCGCACTAGGTCTGCTCGGCAGCGCCGTCGACTCGAACGTCGTGCTCGCCGGGCTCATCGTCATCATCGGGGCACAGGTCGTGCACGACCTGCAGGCATATGCGCCACGCTCCTGACAGCAGCGACCCGGGAAGGACGAGGACGTGCTGCTCGACCGGCGCCACCAACCTCCCACGGGGACACAACTAGCGTCGCGAACGTGAAGCCGGTGATCACGCCAGATGAGTCGGCCAAGCTCGACGCGGCTGCGGACGCGCCGATCGAGACGCTCATGGAGCGCGCCGGGCTGGCGGTGGCAGTCGCCGCAGCCGAGATGGGTGCCCGGTACGGCTCCCGGGTTGCGGTCCTGTGCGGAAGGGGCAACAACGGCGGCGACGGGTACGTCGCAGCCGCCGAGCTCGTCAAGCGCGGGGCCATGCCTGTGATCCACGCCCTCGGCACACCGCCTCCCGGCAGCGCAGCCGAGTGGGCGGCGCTGCGCGCCGCTTCCCGCGGCGTTCGTGTCGTGCAGATGGGAGCCCCGCTCTCGGTGGACCTCGTGATCGATGCCGTCTTCGGCGTCGGCTTTCACGGCGAGCTGCCGGACGAGGCGCGCCGGTGGGCGGAGAGCCGCCAGAGGGTGCTCGCCGTCGACGTGCCGTCCGGGTTGGACGCGGCGACCGGGGAGGCGGGCAGCGTGTTCAGCGCAGAGCGAACCGTGACGTTCCACGCCCTCAAGCCGGGTCATCTCGTCGGCCGGGGTCCGGATCTCTGCGGCGCGATCACCGTTGCCGACATCGGTCTGCTCGGCGGAGAGGCCATTCTGCTCGTCGCCGAGGACGGCGACGCCCCGCGACCTGCGAGACCCCGGTCGGCTCACAAGTGGTCTGCCGGGTCGGTCGCCGTCGTCGGCGGGTCGCCCGGACTCACGGGTGCCGTTGTCCTGGCGGCTCGCGCCGCACTCGGCGCCGGTGCCGGAGCGGCGGCGATGATCGTTCCGGCGACTCAGCAACCGATAGCGGCGTGTGCGACCCCCCAGGTCATGTCGGTCGGCCTCGGAGGCGACCGATTCGCCGCAGAGGACGCGCCTGCCGTCGTGGCGGCCGCCGAGCGCTTCGACGTGATGGTTCTCGGCCCCGGCCTCGGCACGGGAGGCGGCGCATTCGTGTCGGAGATCCTCCGCCGGCGCAGCGGGGCGGTCGTGCTCGACGCCGACGGTCTCAACGCCCTCGACGGCACGAGCGAGCTGGCCGGGAGGTCGGGGGCCACGATCATCACTCCCCACGCCGGCGAGTACGCCCGCCTCGTCGGCGAGGAGGCCGGTTGGCACAGCGCCGCAACGTTGGCGGACGCCGCCGGGATCGTGGTCGTCCTCAAGGGCAACCCGACATTCGTCCTCGGCTCGCAGCGATGGGCCGTCACGAGCGGCGGCCCGGAGCTGGCAACCATCGGCACGGGAGACGTGCTGGCGGGAGCGATCGCGGCGCTCTGGGCACGGGGGCTCGCCCCGGAGGTTGCGGCCAGATCGGCCGCCCACTGGCATGGGCGCGCCGGTGCGGTACTGGCGGCGTCCGCTCCGGTGACCGCCGACCGGCTCGCCTCTGAGATCGGGCGGTGGGTGGTGTGAGGCAGTCGTGGGTCGAAGTCGATCTGGCGGCCATCCGTCACAACGTGGCGTCGATCGCCGCCGAGGTGGCCCCGGCGGCGATGTGCACCGTCGTCAAGGCAGACGGGTACGGTCACGGTGACGTCCCGGTCGCCGAGGCCGCCACCGCCGGAGGCGCAGCATCGCTGGCGGTGGCCCTCGTCGAGGAGGGCGTCCGGCTGCGCGAAGCCGGGATCGACCACCCGATCCTCGTGCTCGCCGAGCCACCTCCCGAGGACGCGCCCGAGGTGGTGGCGTGGCGGCTCACCCCGACCGTGTACACCGAACGGTTCGTGGAGTCGTTGGAGCGGGCGGCGGGGGATCGGCCCGTCGGGGTGCACCTCAAGGTGGACACGGGGATGCATCGGGTCGGCGCCGACCCGCCGCTTGCCGTCGACCTGGCACGCAGGATCGCGGCCAACCGCCTCCTGTCCCTCGAAGCGGTGTGGACCCACTTCGCGGTGGCGGAAGAGGATCAGCACTTCACGGACGCCCAGACGTCAGCGCTCCTGGCGGTGCGAGACCGCCTCCGGGCGGCGGGGATCGCAGTGCCGGCGGCACACGCCGCCAACACGGCGGGAGCGCTCATGTCACCCTCGGCACGACTCGACATGGTGCGAGTGGGGCTCGGCACATACGGGCTTCGGCCTCATCCGTCGGCAGGCGCCCATCTCGATCTCAGGCCGGCGATGCGAGTCGTGAGCCGGGTCGCCCACGTGAGATCGTTGGAGGAGGGGTCGCGCCCGTCGTACGGGAGGCGCCGCGCGCTCGGCCGCCGGTCTCTGGTTGCCACGGTGCCGATCGGGTATGCCGACGGCGTCTCGCGTCGTCTGTCGTCCGTCGGGGGCCAGGTGCTGGTGCGCGGGCGCCGCGTGCCGTACGCAGGAACGGTGACCATGGACCAGGTCGTCGTCGACGTCGGGGACGGGCCCGTCGAGGTTGGGGACGAGGTCGTGGTGCTCGGCAGCCAGGGTGCCGAGTCGATCGCCGCCGATGACTGGGCCGCCTGGCTCGACACGATCAGCTACGAGATCGTGTGCGATTTCGGACCCCGGCTGCCGCGGCGCTACTCGGGAGGCGACCGTGCCTGAAGGCTCGCTCACCTCCGTCCCAGGGGTCCGCGTCGGGCACTGGACGAACGCGGTGGCGGCGACCGGCGTCACCGTGATGGTGTTCCCCGAGCCGAACATCGCCGCGTTCGAGGCGAGGGGCGCCGCCCCGGGGACGAGGGAGACCGCCTTGCTCGCTCCGGACAAGAAGGTCGAGATGGTCCAAGCGATCGTGTTTGCGGGAGGCAGTGCCTTCGGCCTCGATGCCGCCTCCGGAGTCGTCGCCGAGGTCGAGCGCGAGGGCAGGGGCCATCCGACACCGGCGGCGCTCGTGCCGATCGTGCCGGCGGCGATCCTCTACGACCTCGTCGTCGGGGACGGGTCGGTAAGACCGGACGCGGCCGCCGGGGCGGCGGCATACCGGGCGGCCCACTCCGGACCGGTGGAGGTCGGCAGCGTCGGCGCCGGCACGGGGGCAACGGCTGCGAAATGGCGGGGTAGGGAGCACATCGTGCGCGCCGGCGTCGGGTCCGCGGCCGTGCGTGCCGGAGACGCCATCGTCGGATGCCTGGTGGTCGTCAACGCCATGGGCGACGTCTTCGACGTCGACGGCACGCCGATCACGGGAGGGCCGCCTGCGCCCGGACCGCCGGCTTTCGCAACGTCGGAGCTCATGAACACGACACTCGTCACCGTGGCGACGGATGCGAAGCTAGACAGGGTCGGGCTCATCCGCCTCGTCGTCAGGGCGCACGATGCCATCGGCGCATGCCTGCGTCCGGCGCACACCCGGTACGACGGCGACGCCGTCTTCGCCGTTTCGTGCGGCGAGAGGATGGCCGACCCGGATGCGCTCGGTGAGGCGGCGTTCGCGGCAACGGCTGCCGCCATCGTCGACGGCGTCGCCAGTGCGGACGAGGGGCCGGTCCCATGGGACCCGAAGGTCGTCCTGTGACGGCCGCCGAGAGAGCCGCTGAGCTCACCTTGCTGTGCCGGGAGGCGCTCATCTGCACCGCCTGCCGGCTCTCGGAGAGCAGAACGCAGGTGGTGTTCGGCTCGGGTGCTCCGGACGCCGACGTCATGTTCGTCGGCGAGGGTCCCGGCCAGCGGGAGGACGAGCAAGGACTCCCGTTCGTCGGTCCGTCCGGGCGGCTGCTCGAGCAGCTGCTCGGCGAGATCGGCCTCACCCGAGAACAGGTCTACATCGCCAACGTCGTGAAATGCCGCCCACCGGGAAACCGCGACCCGCGTCCGGACGAGATCGACGCCTGCAAGGGCTACTTGCGGGCGCAGCTTCGGCTCGTCGACCCGAAGGTCGTCGTGACGCTCGGCAACTTCGCCTCCAAGCTGCTGTTGCGCTCCGAGCTCGGGGTGACCCGGCTGCGGGGCCAGGCGCTCGAATGGTGGGGCAGGCATCTCGTCGCCACGTTCCATCCGGCCGCAGCATTGCGCGGCAGCTCCCGGGTGCTGGAGGAGATGCGTTTCGACTTCGGTCTGGTGCGCCAAGTCGTCGACGGTAGGATCGCGAAATCCCCACAGCTCGAGCCGGAACCGCCGGAGGAGTCGACGGTGCAGGAGCCGGCTCAACTGGACCTCTTCGAATGACTGACGCCATCGAGCTCGCGTCGGCGTCGCCTGCGGACACCCTGGCGATCGGTCGGCGAGTGGCGGCGCTGCTGAGGGCCGGGGACGTCCTCCTCCTGGCGGGAGGGCTCGGCTCTGGTAAGACGCTGTTCGCCAGCGGTGTGGCCGAGGGTCTCGGCGTTCAAGGGCGGGTGACGAGCCCGACGTTCGTCCTCGCCAAGCGATACGACGGGTTCCTTCCGATCGTGCACGCCGACGCCTACCGCCTGGGCTCGTTCGCCGAGTTCGACGACCTCGAGCTGCCGACGGAGAGCCGCGACGGGATCCTCATGATCGAATGGGGAACCGCAGTCGCCCCCGGGGTGCCGCCGGATCATCTCGTCGTCGACATCGTCATCGTCGACGACGAGACCCGCAGGATTCGGCTGATCCCCCATGGGGCTTGGGCTGCGAGAGGCCTCGAGGAGCTCACGGTATGAGGATCTTGGCGATCGAGACCGCCACCCCTGCCAGCTCCGTCGCGCTCGGCGACGATGCCAGCCTCGTCGCCATGTCGGTGCGGGTCGACGGACGGGGACACGTCGGATTCCTCGTTCCTGCCATCGACTTCTGCTTCACCCAAGCCGGTTGGACCCCACACGACCTCGACCTCGTCGCGGTCGACATCGGCCCCGGCCCGTACACCGGGATTAGGGCCGGAATCGCGACCGCGCAAGCGATCGCCGCCGCGGTCGGTGTGCGCGTCGTGACGGTGAGCTCGCTCACGGTGATCGCGTTGCGCGCCGCAACCGGCAGGCGGCTCATCTGGCCTGTGGTGGACGTGAGGAGGGGTCAGGTGGCGACCGCGCCCTTCAGCCCGGTACCAGGCGGTGTGGTGCGCGACGGTGATAGCGAGATCGTCACGCCCGAGCAGTTCATCGCCATGGTGGAGGCGTCCCCGGAGGACGTGCTGGTCGTCGGCGACTGGCCCGCCCTGCCGGAGGGCGTGCTCAAATCGGCGCACCGCGCCAAGGTTGGGCGCCCGAGGTACCCGGCGGCCGACACGATGCTCGAGATCGCCGTGATGAAGGCGAACCACGAGGAGTTCGCGCAGGCGACCGAGATCCGCCCGCTCTACATGCGGGAGCCCGATGCCAGCATCAACTGGTCGGACTTCAGGGAGGAGGGCTTGTGGCCGGGAGCAGCAGGGTGATGACGTCGGACTCGCTGGCGTTGTGGATCCGGCCGATGACGACTCGCGACATCCCGGTGGTCGCTGCGCTCGAAACGAAGGTCTACCCGCAGCCCTGGTCGATCGGGGTCTTCAACGACGAGCTGGCGCAGCCGAACCGCCGTTACCTCGTGGCAGACGACGCCCACGAAGGCATCGTCGGCTATGCCGGCCTCCTCGTCGTCGAAGAGGACGCCCACATCACCACCGTGGCGGTCGACACGTCGGCGCGACGCCACCGGATCGGCACCAGACTCATGCTCGCCCTCGTCGACGCCGCCATCGAGAAGGGAGCCCGCCATCTCACCCTCGAGGTGAGGGTCTCGAACGCCGCCGCCCGGCTCCTCTACGAGCGCTTCGGCTTCGCCCCGGTTGGGATGCGAAAGGCCTACTACGTCGACGAGGACGCCGTCGTGATGTGGGCGATCGACATCGATTCGAGTGAGTACGCGGCGCGCATCCACGCCATACGGGCATCGCTCGAGGTAACCCCATGACCGACGGGCCGTTGATCCTCGGCATCGAGACGAGTTGCGACGAGACCGCCGTAGCCGTGGTGCAGGGTCTCGAGGTGCGCTCATCGGTGCTGTCATCGCAGACCGAGGCCCACGCCCGGTTCGGCGGCGTCGTCCCCGAGGTCGCCGCCCGCGCCCACGTCGAGGCGATCCGCCCGCTGGCGCATCAAGCCCTCGCCCAGGCAGGAGTCCACTCCGACGAGTTGGATGCAGTGGCCGTCACCCGGGGCCCCGGGCTGGTCGGCGCCTTGATGGTGGGCTTCGCTTTCGGCAAGGCGCTGGCGTGGAGCCTCGGGAAACCGTTTCTGGCGATCGACCACATGGAGGGCCACCTGTTCGCTCCCCGCCTCGAGCACCCGGACTTCGCGCCGCCGGCGGTCGTCCTCCTCGCGTCGGGGGGCCACAGCCAGATCGTCCATGTGCGCGACTGGGGAAGCTACGAGGTCGTCGGGGCGACGATGGACGACGCAGCAGGTGAGGCTCTCGACAAGCTCGCCCGGTTCATGGGGCTCGGCTATCCCGGCGGTCCCGCAATCGACCTCGCCTCCGATGGCGGCGATCCCGGTGCGATCGCCTTCCCACGTCCGCTGCGCGACCACCCGTACGACTTCTCGTTCTCCGGGTTGAAGACGTCGGTCGTGACCTTTCTCGAGAGAGCAAAGGCGCAAGGCTCGGTGCCGCCCCTCCCCGATGTCGCCGCCTCCCTCCAGGAGGCGATCGTCGATGTCCTGGTCGACAAGACCTTCAACGCCGTCGAGTCCGCCCGGGTGCAACACGTCGCCGGCGGGGGCGGGGTGCTCGCCAACCGCAGGCTCAGGCAGCGCTTCCGGGAGGAGGCGGATCGCAGGGGGGTCGAGCTCCACCTGCCGTCCGCGGCGATGTGCACCGACAATGGGGCGATGATCGCCGCCGCCGCCAACTTCAGGCTCGGTCTCGGGGAGGTCGCTTCTTGGCAGGTCGACGTCGACGCCGGGCTCAGGCTCGGCGCTTGAGATCGAAGGTCATCTGACCGGCACGATCTTCGCCAGGACGCCTGCGTGGTTGACGATGTACAGCTCGCCGTCCGGACCGACCCCGAAGGCGTTCACCTGGCCTGCGCCGTCGAGGTCGGACGACCAGTCTCGAACCGTGCCGGCCTCTCCTCCCTCGTACGTGAGGCTCCTGATCCACTCGCCGCACCAGTCTGCGAAGAAGTACTGGCCCTGGATCTCCGGGATGGCTGCGCCTCGATAGACGTGGCCGCCGGTGATCGAGCACCCGTCGTCATGGGAGTACGCGTAGATCGGCGACGTCAGGCCCGAAGGGTCGCAGTCGGACGGGATGTAGCAGTTCTTGCCCTCCATCGTCGCCCAACCGAAGTTCATCCCCGGGGACTCGAGCGACGTGACGTTCACCTCTTCCCAGTTCGCCTGGCCGACGTCGGCGATGAACACGTTGCCGGAATCGACGTCGATGCTGAAGCGCCACGGATTCCGCAGTCCGTACGCCCACACGGCGGCTGCGTCGCCGCCCTCATCGGCGAACGGGTTGTCGTCCGGTGTCGAGAACGGCTCGCCGTTGGCCGGGCTGTCGACGTCGAACCGCAGGATCGCCCCGAAGTAGTCGTCGGTCGTCTGGCCGGTGACCGGCCCGGCCGCACCGTCGCCGCTCGACACCCACAGGTTGCCGTCCGGGCCGAAGAGGAGGTAGCCGGCGTAGTGACGGATGTCGGTGGAGTCCGGTGGCTGCTCCCGATCCCACAGGGCGACGGCGTCCTCGATGTCGGCGACGTTCGGGTCATCGCTCACGTGGTACTCGGCGAGCTGGCGCTTCTGGTCCCTGTCGACGTGGTACACGAAGAAGCGTCCGTTGCTCTGGTAGTCCGGGTGGAACGCCATCCCGAGCATGCCCTGCTCGATCCCGTTCGAGGACACCCGATCCGGGATGTTGAGGAACGGCTCATCGAGAACGCCCTCTTCATGGTCGTAGATCTTGACGACGCCACCGCGCTCCCCGATGTAAAGCCGGTCGTCTCCCGGCGCCGTCACGATGAATGTCGGTTGGCCGAGGCCTTCGGCGAGCACCTCGAGGTCGAGCCCGCGCAGGGCGGCTGCCGGCTCGGTGGACGTGGTGTTCTCCACCGGCTCGGTCGTGCCTCCTTCAGTGCCCGTCGAGCCTCCCGTCCCGGGAGCGGTGGTCGTGCCGTCGCCGGTCGACCCTCCGCATGCGGAGGCGATCACGATCGCGATGAACGAACCGATGATGCGCCAGCGGGGCCCCGTCATGGCGCGTAGCTTCGCGCATCGGCGTCGCTATACGGGGATTTCGCTCGGGTCGCTCCGTCCCGGTGGGCGAGCAAGTGGTCCCGGGATGTGGGCGACGGCCGAGGTGGCGGCGCACATCGACGGATTAGCACTCGAACGAGTCGATTGCTACTATTAGCAAACGCAAGTCCCGACTGCTAACTACCTGAGGAGGAAGTCGGATGAAGTTGAATCCCCTGGGCGACCGCATCGTCGTGAAGCCCAAGGACGAGGACGAGTCCCGCACCGCCAGCGGACTCGTGATCCCGGACACCGCCAAGGAGAAGCCCCAACTCGGGGAAGTTCTCGCCGTCGGACCGGGTGACCGCAACGACGACGGGGATCGCATCCCCCTCGACGTGAAGGTTGGCGATCTCGTGTTCTACTCGAAGTACGGGGGAACAGAGCTCAAGTACGAGGGCGAGGACTACCTCATCCTCTCGTCCCGCGACGTTCTCGCGACACTCGGCTAGGAGGGATCCACAGAAATGGCAGCCAAGGAACTGAGGTTCAACGAAGAGGCGCGCCGTGGCCTCCAGGCGGGAGTCGACAAGCTCGCCAACACGGTGAAGGTCACGCTCGGCCCGAAGGGGCGGAACGTCGTTCTCGAGAAGAAGTGGGGCTCGCCCACGATCACGAACGACGGCGTAACCATCGCCAAGGAGATCGAGCTCGAGGATCCATGGGAGAACATGGGTGCTCAGCTCGCCAAGGAAGTCGCCAACAAGACGAACGACGTAGCCGGTGACGGCACGACCACGGCGACCGTACTGGCGCAGGCGATGGTGACTGACGGGCTGCGCCTCGTCGCGTCGGGCGCCAACCCGATGGAGATGAAGCGCGGGATCGAAGAGGCCGTCGTCAAGGTCGTCGACTTCATCAAGGACATGGCCACGCCTGTCGACTCGAACGCCGTCGATCAGATCGCATACGTCGCGGCCAACTCGGCTGCGGACAACGAGATCGGGCAGAAGATCGCCGAGGCTCTCCAGAGGGTCGGCAACGAAGGTGTCATCACCGTCGAGGACAGCCAGACGTTCGGTGTCGACCTGGAGTTCACCGAAGGCATGCAGTTCGACAAGGGCTACATCTCGGCGTACTTCGTCACCGATCCCGATCGCCAGGAGGCGGTCCTCGAAGACCCGTACGTGCTCATCGCCAACCAGAAGATCACGGCTGTGCAGGACCTGCTGCCCGTGCTCGAGAAGGTCATGCAGACCGGCAAGCCGGTGCTCGTGCTCGCCGAGGACGTCGAGGGCGAGGCCCTGGCGATCCTGGTGGTCAACAAGATCCGCGGCATGTTCTTGTCTGTTGCGGTGAAGGCGCCGGGCTTCGGCGAGCGTCGCAAGGCGATGCTGCAGGACATCGCGATCCTCACAGGAGCAACGGTGATCTCCGAGGAGGTCGGCCTGAAGCTCGACGGTGTCACGGTCGACATGCTCGGCCGAGCCCGCAAGATCGTGATCACCAAGGACAACACCACCATCGTCGAGGGTGGCGGAACCGCCGCCGACGTCGCGGCTCGCACCAAGCAGATCCGTCAGGAGATCGAGAACTCGGACTCGGACTGGGATCGTGAGAAGCTCTCCGAGCGTCTTGCCAAGCTGGCGGGCGGGGTTGCCGTCGTCAAGGTCGGCGCCGCCACCGAGGTCGAGCTCAAGGAGAAGAAGCACCGCATCGAGGACGCCATCCAGGCCACTCGGGCAGCCGTCGACGAGGGCATCGTGCCCGGCGGAGGCGTCGCCCTTCTTCGTGCTCAGGCGGCGATCGACAAGCTGCGCGGCGGCACGGACGACGTCAAGTCGGGCCGCTCCATCGTGAGGCGGTCCCTCGAGGCTCCGCTTCGTCAGATCGCGATCAACGCAGGCCACGAGGGTGGCGTTGTCGTGGAGCGCGTTCGCGAGCTTGCCGACGGAAAGGGCTTCAACGCGGCCAACGGCCAGTACGAGGACCTCATCGCCGAGGGGATCATCGATCCCGCCAAGGTGACCCGGTCGACGTTGCAGAACGCCGCGTCGATCGCAGGCCTCCTCATCACCACCGAGGCGCTCGTCGCCGAGGAGAAGGAAGAGGCGCCTGCCGGGGGCCACGGACATGGCGGCGGCATGGAAGGCATGATGTGATCGTCTGATCACGGTGAGCTTGTGATCGTCTGATCACGGTGAGCTTGTGACCGCCAGGAGCGGTCATGTAGAAGAGGCGCCTCTCGGGGCGCCTCTTCTCATTGGTCGAATGCGTCCGTGATCCGGTCCGGCTCGATGACCAGCTCGATCCTGTCCTTGCCTGCTCGCTTCGCCGAGTAGAGCGCCGCGTCGGCACGGGCCAAGGCGTGATCGAGCGACTCGCCGTGGACGACGACGGCGCCGATCGATGCGCGCAGCGCCTTGCCCTCGATCGCGGTCGAACGCACCGCGCTCGCCAGCCGGTTGAGGATGGCGTGGGCGGCTGTCGCCTTGCCGGCGACGAGGGCGGCGAACTCGTCGCCTCCGAACCGAGCGATCACGTCCACGGAGCGGATCGTCTGCTGCATCGCCCTGGCGACCGAGCGCAACGCCGCGTCCCCTGCCTCGTGTCCGAGCTCGTCGTTGATCGTCTTGAACTCGTCCAGGTCGATCAACGCCAGCACTATGTCCTCGCCCGCTCGTTGCGAGCGCGTCAGCTCGCGCACTGCGAGTTCGGTGAACATGCGCCGGTTCGGAAGCCCGGTCAACAGATCGGTCCGAGCTGCTGCGGTCTCGCGCATGAGCGCCCTGTGGAGGCCGTCGATCAGCGATGCGATGACGATGTAGAACGCCAGTGTCGTGAGGGTGTTCCACAACTGCACGCCGAGCCGCGGTTCCACGGAAGCGGTGTTGAAGTCGATCAAGAACCAACCGGCCGCCGCGATCAGCGCCATCACCGAGGCGGCGGCCCTGTCGAGTCGAATGGCGATGATGCCGACCGGGACGATGTACAGGAAGGCGAACGAGAAGTCGGTTCCCGTCAGGTAGTCGGCCCCGCCGATCAGGACCAGGAGGACGGACGCGATGCCGACGACGAGCCCGGCGGGGGCCAGGTCGAGCAGGCCGGGCGGGCGCGTGGGGACACGGTCCATCGGACGGCTATCGGCCGACGCGGGCCTGCGGCTGAGCGATCCCTGGGCCGATCGACCTACTGCTCAGCCTCGTTCGATGCGGCGATGGTATCCCAGTCTGCTCGCTGGATGACCTCGCAGCCGGTGCCGTTGACGAGTTGCCAGAAGTCGTCGCAGCTCCCGCCGAGCTGGAACTCGGCTGCGTTCAGCGTCTCGAACTGGAACACCGTGGCATAGAGCTCGCCCAGCCAGAACTGCTTGGCGATCGGATCGAGGCGGTCGACGAGCTCCTCGATCCCGACGAAATCGACGACTCCAACGCCGTCGCGAATAGTCACGAACTCGATGGCGTCCTCGGTCGCCCCCGACCAGAAGCTCCCGAAGCCAACCGCCATCTCCTCGTCCGTTGGTCCCTTCACGAGCTCGCGCATCGTCGCCGTCATGCGCTGGGGGGTCGAGGAGACCACCCTGACGACGCTGGTGTCTCCCGTCGGCCCGGCCAGGTCGCCGCAGTTGAAGAAGATGCGCAGGGCGGTGACGTCGCCGCTGTCGTCCGGCGGCGGGACGGAGCACGGACCGGTCGACCACGGGAATTGACCCGGCGGGAGCGTGGTCGGCGCCTCCGTGGTCGTCGTCGGCGGTTGGGTCGTGGTCGTGGTGTCCGTGGGTGTCGTCGTGGTCGTGGTGGTCGCCACGAGTGCCTGGCCATCGCGCGGTTCGATGACGCGGGTGAAGGCGAGCAGCACGGCGGCGGCCAGCACGAGGGTGATCGCCGTGATCAAGAGGTTCTGCACGAGTTGCAGCGTTCGGGGGCTCACGAAGGCGACGTTAGGTAGAGATCGACTGTCATCCCAGGATTGGAACGACGCCGCCGGCGCGATCGGTTCCTACGCGCCGCATCCCCCGCCACAACCGCTCTGGCGTCCCGGTGTCGCCCATATGCGACCCAGGGACGCCAGAACGGATTCGGGACGAGGTCAGAGAATCTCGAACACGATCCTCTCGTCCCTGGTGATCGTCCGGCTGTTGCCGAGCACCGACCAGATGTCGGCCAATTGTCGCAACTTCGATGCTGCCGCCGGATGGGATAACACCGCGTGGCCCAGCGCGAGCACCACGTCGTCCGTCGCAGGCAGATCGAGTGCCTCCAGCGCGTTGCGCACCCGCAGGTAGTGGTCCTCGTCGTACTCGGCGGCATGTAACGCCTTGAGGCGTCGCTCGCTCATCACGCCCATGTAGCAACCCCTTGGTAGGCCTTCCTGGCCAAGCCCTCGGGTATGAGACAACCATGCAAGCGTTTTCTTACAGCCCGGCGAGGCACCCGACCCAACAACGGGCTGGGCTCACGCCCACGCCTGGGCGCGGTATCGCTCACGCTCGCGGAGCCAATCGGAATCGAGCAAGCCCCACGAGGTGTGGTCGAGCCATTGGCCGGCGACCCTGACCTCGTGGCGCAGCGTCCCCTCGAATGCGAACCCGAGCTTCTCGGCGACCCGCTCCGACGCCCGGTTGCCGACCGCGATTCGCAGAGTGACGCGGTGCAGGCCGAGCTCCTCGAAGGCTATCTCGAGCACTCTGGCCGCCACCTCGGTGCAGATCCCCTTGCCGGCTTCGTCGCTTCTCACCCAGTACCCGATCTCACCGACGAGGTTCGGTCTCGAGGTGTGCCAGACGGAGATGTTCCCGAGATGGCGCTCCGGCTCCGCGGCGCCCCGGATGGTGAAGTCGTATGCCTTGGCTTCCGTCCATGCCTGGATCGAGTCCCTGATGAACTGGAGGCTGACCGCCCTGGTGTAGCCCTCGGCGGCCCAAGGTAGCCAGCGTGCCAGGTCGGGCAGCGAGCGGACGACCGCTTCGTCCAGCGCGGCGACGTCCCTCTTGGCGAAGGGTCGGAGCAGGTAGCGAGGCGAGTACCTCGGGTGAGTCGGCAGCGAGGAAGCCATCGGATGAGCTTATCCCCCGCCAGGGGGTTCTTCGGTCCGCCCCACGCCGGCGCAGGGCGCCTCGCTCGCGACCCTGTCGGGCGTCACGTCGGCTGGAAGTACGCTCCGGGGATGCTCGACATCTGGAGCATCCTCGCGGCGCTCCCGGCCGTTCCGGAACCGAAGACGGCTCGTTCGGCCGTCCTCGTTCCTCTCTACCGCGACCGGCAAGGACAGGCCAGGGTGATCCTGACCAAGCGTCCCGTGACGATGCGCACCCATCCCGGCGACGTCGTCTTCCCGGGAGGCGCCATCGAGCACGGGGAGTCGGTCATCGAGACTGCGATGCGCGAGGCCTACGAGGAGATCGGGCTCCCAAGCGACGCCATCGAGGTGCTGGGTGGGCTCACACCTGTGACGACGAGGGATCTCGACAACGTCATCGTGCCGGTCGTGGCGCGCATCCAACGCCCCGTCGAGCTCCTCCCCGATCCGACCGAGGTCGAATCAGTCATCGAGCCGACCGTCGTCGACCTGCTCGACGAGGGGCGCTGGAGGACCTCGGATTGGATGGGACATGACTTGTGGTTCTTCGAGTTCGACGAGGGGGTCATGTGGGGGGCGACCGCGTTCGTGATGCGGGACCTGCTCGGCAGGCTGCGGCGCGACGGCGGACGCTGACCGAGCCCGCCGACCCGAGGGCGGCGCGGACCTCGCAGTCAGTCCGTTGTGGCCAGCTCGTCGATGAGCTCCCACAGAGCGTCGACGTGGCGCTGTTCCGTGTACGTCTGGCCCACGGAGACCCGGATGAACGGGGCCCCATCGATGCGCGACGCGGTGAGGTGCACCCGGCCCGTGGCGTTGAGCGCCTCGGCGAGGTGCTGGGTCGGCGCCGGTCCGCCGAGGTGGCGGAAGCTGACGAGGGCGAAGGGGGTGGGGGCGACGAGCTCGAGTCTCGGGTCTGCGTCGATCCGCTCTGCGAGCTCGCGGGCGAGCCGCACGTGCTCTCTGACCACCGCCCTGATGCCCTCTGCGCCGTAGCTGCGAAGCACCCACCACAACTTGAGGGCGCGAAACCTCCTGCCGAGTGGCACGTGCCAGTCGCGATAGTCGATCACGACGCCGGCGTCGCTGGCGGCGTTGCTCATGTACGGGGCTCGCATCGTCATGGCGTCGATCAATGGCGTCCTGTCCGCGACGTAGAAGACCGAGCAGTCGAAGTTCGTGAACATCCACTTGTGGGGGTTGAACACGTATGAGTCGGCCAGATCGAGCCCCTCCTGATGGTGGCGGAACTCCGGGCACGTCATCGCGGTGCCCGCATACGCGGCGTCGACGTGGTGCCACATCCCGTACTTGCCGGCCACCTCGCCCACCTGTCGCACCGGGTCGACCGCGGTCGTCCCCGTCGTGCCGACGGCGCTCGTCACGAAGGCGGGAACGAGCCCGGCAGCCAGGTCGGCAGCAACGGCGTCCTCGAGGGCGTCGACCCTCATGGCGTAGCGCTCATCGACCTCGATGAGCCGCACATGCTCGAACCCGGCGACGTTCGCCCCTTTCCGGGTCGAGAAGTGCGCCTGGCTCGATGCGTACACGACCAGAGATCGGACAGGGTGGCGGGCTGCCGCCCGGTGGCGAGCCGTCACGAGCGCGGCGTGCGTCGAGTCCGAGGCGCTCATCTGGATGACCCCGCCGCCGCGCTGGGTCGTCTTCCACTGCTGCGGCAGGCCGAGCAAGTCGACCAGCCAGTCGACGACGACCATCTCGACCTCGGTGCACGCTGGGCTCGTCGCCCACAACATGCCTTGCTGGCCGAGCCCGGAGGAGATCAGGTCGGCGAGGATCGCCGGGCCGGACGTGTTGGCAGGGAAGTACGCGAACCAGTTCGGCGATTGCCAGTGGGTCACGCCGGGCATGACGATGGCGTCGAGGTCGCGCAGTATCGCCTCGAACGGCTCCGGCTCCTCAGGTGCGTGATCCGGGAGCATTGCCCTGATCGCTCCCGGTTGGACCGTCGGGGTGATCCGGTACGTCTCGACGTTCTCCATGTAGTCGGCGATCCAGTCGATCACCTCGTACCCGCGCTTGCGGAACTGCTCGGGGGTCATGTGACGGTCGGCCATCGCCCCGAAGCTAGTGGTCTGTCGCGGGATTGTTGACCACGGGCCGCGGCTGTCTCGGTTTGCGGCGTCGGCTAACGCGGAGGTTCGGTCTGCCAGGTGCCCCCTCGGTTCGGTCACTGGCGGGACGCTCGCCGGTCCCCCGCGGAGCGGGAGACAGCGTGGGTGGCCGTCCGTACGGTTCGCCGGTTTCTACGCAATCCCCCGGTTTCTGGGGGATCGACGAGTGCCGCAGGCCGAGTCGAGGGGGCCCTACGGTCCGGTCTGCCAGGTGCCCCCTCGGCTCGGGTCGCAGGGCGACCGCTCGCCGGTCCCCCGCCGAGCGGGAGACAGCGTGGGTGGCCGTCCGTACGGTTCGCAGGCTTCTACGCAATCCCCCGGTCTCCGGGGGATCGACGAGTGCCGCAGGCCGAGTCGAGGGGGCCGGGCAGTGTGTGGCGGCCAGGTGCCCCCTCGGCTCGGGTCGCAGGGCGACCGCTCGCCGGTCCCCCGCCGAGCGGGAGACA
>DASWKR010000085.1 GCA_036396535.1 Acidimicrobiia bacterium
AGTGGTGCGTCGTCCTGGTGACCTCGGCTCTCGACCGCCGGGTGGCCGACGCTGCAAACCGGGGACGGCCACACAAACGCGGTCTCCCGCTCGGCGGGGGACCGGCGAGCGGTCGCCCTGCGACCCGAGCCGAGGGGGCACTTGGCAGACCGGACCGTAGGGCCCCCTCGACTCGGCCTGCGGCGCTCGTCGATCCCCCGGAAACCGGGGGATTGCGTAGAAGCCTGTCAACCGTACGGACGGCCACCCACGCGGTCTCCCGCTTCGCGGGGGACCGGCGAGCGGTCGCCCTGCGACTCGAGCCGAGGGGGCCGCTTGGCCGACCGGACCGGAGGGCCCCCTCGACTCGGCCTGCGGCGCTCGTCGATCCCCCGGAGACCGGGGGATGAGCGTAAGAAACCGAGCCGAGGGGGCACCTGGCCGCCAGACACTGCCCCCGCCTCCTCGACTGGGCCAAACGCGGTCTCCCGCTCGGCGGGGGACCGGCGAGCGGTCGCCCTGCGACCCGAGCCGAGGGGGCACCTGGCAGACCGGACCTCCGCGTGGCCGACGCCGCAAACCGGGACAGCCGCGGCCCGTGGTCATCAATCCCGCGACACCACTAGCTACCTGGTGCGTACCGATCAATCGTTGAAGAAATACCGCGAGGGTGGACACAACCCACAGTCGCCGAGAGTCGTCGACGTTGGCTCCTGGTCGTCCTCGCAATCAGGATCGTCGCTGACCTGGGTCACATCGATGGTGTAGGCGGCGCCGGGAGTCACCGCAGTCACGAGCAACATCGTTGTCCCCTCCAACGTCGCTGGGGGAACGTCCTCCCAGGTCCCGGCTTCCCCGGGAACCCCTCGTCTCCACGACGCCCGGAGATCACCCGTTTGGATAGTCTCGAAGCAGGCGGTGTTCCCATCGGGGACGGTGATCTCCAGCCGCCGCACACCGAACGGTTGAGTCATCAACGTCCCCGTCAGTGGCCCGAAGACGTCGAGTTTCCACGTCCTCGGGGTGTAGGGGACCGTGCCCGGACCCTGATCCGGAATGTTCGCGTCGGTCAGACCCCTCTCGAAGTCGTGAAACAGTTCGTCCATCGAGTCGACCCCAGCCAGCGCCGCCACGTGGTCGCCCCCAACCGGAAGGTTTCGAATCAGAGCCATGTTTCCTTCGGGGCCGATGAAACCGTGGAGATACTCGAAGAAGATCCAGTTCGTCCATGTCCGACCTTCCAGAGTCGTCGACAGTTCGATGTCGGACAGTTCCAAAGGCAGGATGTCGTGCTCGAGATTCACCCGCGGGTACACATAAGCGCTGAGATAGTTGACTAGGCCCCGGCTCCACCATCTGGTGCCCACCTGATCGGCCTTGATCGTTGTGTTGAACTCACGGGCGATGAGGCAGAAAGCCATTTCGCGGGCCACGATCTGACCGAACTTGGCATCATTGAATTCGGCAAGAAATTCATCGATGTACAGAACACATTCAGGTCCGAGATAGTCCACATACAGGGTCTTTCCGCCCGCCTGAAGCATTACGTACACCGAGGGCATCTCCCCCAACGCCTCGTACTTGGCTGCGGAATCGAGGATCGCCAACTTTGCCGCCTCGATGTCGCCGCTCTGCCATTGCAACCCGTTGATCAGATCGGCCCAAAGCGTATATTTGTCATCGGGCACCCCCGCCCTCGACGGCAGCGGTATCTGGTCGAGGCACGACGTGCCCGGATCAGGGCTCTGGCACGCGTCGGTTTCCTCTTGCGCTAGAGGCGCAGCTGAAACCGACAGACTGCGTGGGGCGGCGCGGGTGCGCAGCAGTTCGAGGTCTTCGGAGCTGAATGTGATCCCGTCGAGCAAGAGTTGGATCTCGGTCTGTAGCGTCGGGTCGTCGCCGTTCTCGAGATAGTCCCTAGCCAACTCGATGACGAAAGAAGCAGAACTGTCGATCAGGTCGGGGCCACCCACAACAGCCGAGGCTTCGACCTCACCAGCGAGATACCCAAGAGTGGCGGCCAAACCTTCGCCCCGGGACCATTCGCCGCCCGCCTCCCGGGCGAGGAGGTTCTCCGAGAGGTCTACACCGGATGAGTCCGGGAGCGGTTCGTCATCGAAGCTCACCACAAGAGGCTCCACGGGCTCAGACAGGACGAAGACACCAGGGAACCTGGGAAGTGCGAGCCGGGCCAGGTCGACGGTGATCTCACGCTGAACGTCTTCGTCAACGTCGGGACGCCCGAGAACCACCCTGAAGAAGAGGTCTCCGTGCTGGGTGAGCTGGTGGATTGCAACTACACCGGACGCGCCGGCGTCATCGGTCTCGGGACCGCCGAACCAGAGGGCTCCGTCACCGAGATCGGATATGGGCTCACCGGTGGTGCCGATGATGACCGCCCCGGGGGCAAAGTCGTCGGGGCTGCCCGGTCCAATCTGCACATAGAAGGTCGGATCCGAGGAAAGGGCCTCGTGGCACACCTCGTGTTGGGAGATCTGCGAAGCGCCACCACCTCGATCAGGGTCGTCAGCAACCCCCAGGGCCTCAGTGACCTCGTCGAGCGTTATGAGTGGGCCGCAGTCGACCGGGGGGACCTCTGAGCTCGGGGCGGGCCCAACTACGGTCGACGTAGGTTGGGCTTCTGAGACGACGGTGGTATCCACGGCGACGGGGGCCGAATCTCCACCGGAGAGGCGACCGACGAGCGAAGCCCCAACGACAACGATCGCAACGATCCCGATCACGTTGACGACCTGTCGATTCTGACGGATGAATTCCTTTGCTCTGTCCATGTCCTTGGCCCTCGGGTCGCTGCAGCCTACCGGTGGCCAGCGGCTGAGCAGATGTCAGCATCGACCTATACGTTGAGACCGGCTGGCGACGATCGGTCGATCCCGACCAAGAGCTACGGCGACGAGCGGCCGGGCGGAGGACGAAGGGGTGCTCCCTCGGGACGCGTGCGGAACGCCGAAGACGCAGAAGGGTAAAGCTCCTGGTCAGAGGGTTGCAAAGGACCTCAACCGCCGATGTAGCTCATTTGAAGACAAGGTGCTGGTCGTTCGTCGTTGTCACTCAAAATATACTGTGACCTGGGGAAATAGGAATTACACGCTTGTCATTACTACGCGTCATTTCGCGCCGTATTCCGTCCTCTCGCGGAATATCCGCGGAACGCGAGGAACGAGCCGAGACCGCCTTCCTGTGGGCACATGCGACTCTGCGGATCCGAATGCGTTGATCGACGTGGCAGATCCCGCCACGCTGTACCTACGAGGGCCGACTCATGGCGCAGAGACTGGGCGGCGTGGCCAGGTTTCTAGTCTCCTCTCCGCGAGTCCTCGCTACTCGAACTGAGCCATCAATGACGTCATCCGCAGCCCGGGACGCCGACGATCTCCCCGCCTTGGCCGTTGTGTAACCCGGGGGCGCCGTCCTGTGGGCCGTTGGTGGGGATGGGCCCGATGCCTGGCACTACCGAGTGGTGCACGTTGTAGTGGAACTCGTTGAACGCCTGCTGCAGGCCGGGATCCTCGCAGATCTGCGGGCCGACCGGGACGAGACCATTCGGCGTCGCAATGAAGTGCCTGTGGTCCGGTGGGCTGGTGAGCTCATCCGGTGGGTCCGCGATCGCGCCGCTGGCAAACGCCAGCAGCAAGGTCACCGCGGCTCCGACGACGAAGCTGATCCTGACGCGAGTTCTCATTGTCTGGTCTCTCTCTAACGGTGGTCTTGAAAGTCTCATAAATTCCTCCTGAATCTTTGCTGTTGTGCGGTCGCGCCCCGGACCTTCCCGAGATCGCTCCCTCCATTTCCTGCACCGGCGGGCACAACCGAGACGGCCAACACTCCCATCCTAGCTAGCCCGAATCCGAGGACCGGGCCCGGGACACCATTGATGCTGCGCATGGTGCTCTCGCGGAACCTGTGCGGAACGCCGAAGACGCAGAAGGGTAAAGCCCCTGGTCAGAGGGCTGTGAAGGCGCTCAGCCCCCGATGTAGCTCATCTCGACCTTCGGCAGGGCGATGGTCGCCTCGGAGCGGATCTCGGAGTAGCGGTCGGCCCTCTTCGTCCATACGCCGGCAACGATCGCATCGAGCTCGTCGTCCGAGGCGCCGGCGCGCAGCGGGTCCCGCAGGTCGGTGCCTGCCGTGGCGAACAGGCACGTGTAGAGCTTGCCCTCCGCTGACAGCCGCGCCCTCGTGCAGTCGCCGCAAAACGGCGACGTCACCGAGCTGATGACCCCGATCTCGCCTGCGCCGTCGCGGTAGCGGTACCGGTCTGCGACCTCACCTCGATACGACGGGTCGACCGGATCGAGCGGCCACTTGGAACCGATCGTCTCGATGATCTCCCGGGCGGGAACCACATCGTCGAGGCGCCAGCCGTTCGTGTGGCCGACGTCCATGTACTCGATGAAGCGAAGGATGTGTCCGCTACCTCGGAAGTGGTCTGCCATCCCGACGACGCTCTCCGAGTTGACGCCGCGCTTGACGACCATGTTGACCTTGACGGGAGCCAGGCCGGCGGCCGCCGCTGCGTCGATCCCCTCCAGCACCCGGGATGCCGGGAAACCGACGTCGTTCATCGCCATGAATATCTCGTCGTCGAGCGAGTCGAGGCTCACCGTCACGCGGTCGAGCCCAGCGGCGGCGAGACCGGCGGCGTCTCGGGCGAGCAGCGATCCGTTCGTCGTGAGCGTCAGGTCGCGGATGCTCTCGATCCGGGTGAGCTGGCCGACGAGGTCGGGCAGCCCTCTCCGCATGAGCGGCTCCCCCCCGGTGATGCGCACCTTCTCGACACCGTGCCCGGCGAAGATCCGGGTGAGCCTGGCGATCTCCTCGAATGTGAGCAGCATGTCACGGGCCAGGAACTGGTACTCCCGGTTGAAGACCTCCTTGGGCATGCAGTACGTGCAACGGAAGTTGCATCGGTCCGTGACGGAGATACGAAGGTCACGAACGGGCCTGTCGAGCGTGTCGAGGAGTGGCATCGGCGTCATGGTAGGGATGGGTCGGGTCGTCGAGGACGGTCGCTGGCGGGACCGACGCAGCACGAGCAATCCCCGGCAAGGTGCTGAGATAGCGTGCTGGAGCTCGCCCCTGCGCGACGGCCCGGTGAGCGCCTGTTTCGAGCTCCCGCTGGCTCTTCCTCAGACCCCTCTCAGCGTTGGATGAGCTGGAGCACCTCGGATCGGGTCCGGGCATCCGACTTGAACGTTCCGAGCATGGCGCTGGTCACGGTCGAGGACTCCTGCTTCTGCACGCCGCGCATCATCATGCAGAAGTGGGCGCCTTCGACGACGACGGCGACGCCGTGTGGAGCGAGGATCTCGTCGACCGCCTCGGCGACCTGGTTCGTCATGCGCTCCTGGACCTGCAGCCGCCTGGCGAACAGGTCGACGATGCGCGCCAACTTGGACAGCCCGATGATCTTGCCGTTCGGCAGGTAGGCGACAGCCGCCTTGCCGAAGAACGGCAGCATGTGGTGCTCGCACATCGAGTAGAACTCGATGTCCTTGACGAGCACCATCTCCTCCGCCCCCTCTGCGTCGAAGATCGCACCGTTGACGACGTCCTCGAGGGATGTCGAGTAACCGCTCGTGAGGTAGTCGAGGGCCTTCGCCACCCGCTGCGGCGTCCTGGCGAGACCTTCTCGTTCGGGGTCCTCCCCGAGCTCGAGGAGCTGCTGGTAGACGAGCGACTCGAACTTCGGGGCGTAGACGTCGGTGTGGGTGTCCCAGTCGTCGCCACCCCTGGCGGTGTGCGGAGGGGCGAGCCGCATGTCGGGCACCGGGGTTACACCGCACGTGTCGGCCACCTGCTGGGCCGCGATGGCGGCGAGTGTCGCCCCGGTGGCAGGGTGGGTGAACGTGGGCGCCACGTCTCCTGCGGGTATGGCGACGTAGGCCGCGGTCGTCGCGTCCGGGGCGGGGATCTCCCATCCATCGAGCTCCTCGACGCGATCGGCGTAGTACACGACGTCGAGGTCGATCGTTCGCGGGGCGTTGCGGTCGTCGGTCCTGACACGTCCCAGCGCCCTCTCGAGCTTCTTGAGCTCGTCGCGCAACTCCTTCGGATCGAGTGACGTGCGTGCCAGCACTGCGGCGTTGTAGAAGTCGGGCGATCCGTCGGAGCCGACCGGCGTGCTTCGATAGACCCGGCTCACCTGCTCGACCTCGATGCCACGGTGCCGGCGGAGCAGCCTGATCGCCTCGGCGATGTTCGCCTCGCGCTCGATGTTGGAGCCGAGGGAAATGATGGTCTCGGTCAGGTCGGTCATGGATCACCTCCTCGGGGGGTCAACGCCGACGGTGAATTGTGATTCCCACCGAGCGCGCATTGCGAACCGCGCCCGGCTTCTCCACCTTGACCTCTACGGATGCAACTCTCGAATCGGTTGCGAGGCAGATATCTGCGATCTCCTGGACGAGACGCTCGACGAGCATCGGAGTCCCCCCCTCGACGTGGGCGATGATCGCCTTGGCGACGGTCCTGTAGTTCACGGCGTCGGCGATGTCGTCGCTCTTCGCCGCCGCAGCCGTGTCCACCTCCATGGTCACGTTCACCCTGATCGTCTGGGGCGTGACCCGCTCCGCCGGGTTGATGCCGATGATGCCCGTGATCTCGAGGTCCTCGATGTGGATGCGGTCCATGCTCGTGGAGGGTACCGGCCCCGGCGGCCTGCGATGGAGGCTGCTTTCGTCCCGTCGGTAGTCTCCGGCTCAGTGTCACGCACCACCGACCTCGAAGCCGCCGTCAGAGGCTGGACGGCGGCCGACCCCGATCCCGCGACGCGCGCCGAGTTGGACGGGCTCCTCGAGGCAGGACACTTCGACGAGCTCGCCGACAGGATGGCGGGGACACTCGAGTTCGGTACCGCCGGTTTGCGCGGAAGGGTCGAGGCGGGCTCGAACAGGATGAACCGGGCCGTTGTCATCACTGCGACCAGGGGCCTCGCCAGGTATCTGCTGGACCGCAGGGACGAGCCGCTCGTCGTGGTCGGGCGCGACGCCAGGCTGTCGAGCGAGCGCTTCATGACGGACACGGTCGGCGTCCTGGCAGCCGCCGGGGTCAGGGTGCGCTACTTCCCCGAACCCGTGCCGACCCCCATCGTCGCATTCGCCGCCAAGCTGTTGGGAGCGGAGGCGGCCGTCGTCATCACCGCCAGTCACAACCCGCCGCAGGACAACGGCTACAAGGTCTACGACGCCAACTTCGCCCAGATCGTGCCGCCGGTCGACTCCGACATCGCAGCCGCCATCGCATCGGTGGGCGCCGCGTCGGACGTCCCCAGCATCCGCGACCCGTTCGGGTCGGAAACGGATCTGGCCACGGCCGTGCCCGACGACGTCTTCGAGCGCTATCTCGACGCGCTCGCCGAGTTCCGGGGCGATGTCGCCGGGGCACCAGAGCGGCGCATCGTCTACACGCCGCTGCATGGAGTCGGCGGGAAGTACGTGGTGGCGGCGCTCGCCCGCTTCGGGCACCGGAACGTCTTGCCCGTGGCGGAGCAGTTCGAACCGGACGGCCGGTTCCCAACGGTTGCCTTCCCGAATCCGGAGGAGCCGGGGGCCCTCGACCTGGCACTCGAGCTCGCCGCCGAACGCCGGGCCGATCTCGTCCTGGCGAACGATCCCGACACAGACCGGCTGGCGGTGGCCGTCCCCGACGGAGATGGCGGGTTCCGTCCCCTCACCGGCAACCAGGTCGGCGCGCTGCTCGCCGACCACATCCTCCATCGGACCCGGGAACCGCACCCACTGGTGATCAACAGCATCGTGTCGACGCCGCTGCTCGAGTTGATCGCTCGCCACCACGACGCCGCCTACACGACGACGCTCACCGGCTTCAAGTGGATCTGGAACGCCGCCCTCGAAATGGAGGCGGAGGGAGCCGGTCGGTTCGTGTTCGGTTTCGAGGAGGCGCTGGGCTACTCGGTCGGCAGGATCGTCCGCGACAAGGACGGCATCTCCGCCGCCGTCGTGTTCGCAGACATGGCGGCCGCGGCAGCCGCCGAGGGCAGATCCGTGCTCGACGAGTTGGCCCGCATCTACGGGGAGCACGGCCTGTGGGTGAGCACCCAGCTGAGCATCCTCCGCCAGGGCCCTCGAGGAGCCGCCGAGATCGGGGCAGCCCTCGACCGGCTGCGGGCGACGCCGCCCGAACGCCTCGGCGGCCACCGGGTCACCGGGATCGCCGACTATTCCGTCGGAGCAGAGGAGCGCCCCCGCTGGCTGGCTGCGACGGACCTGCTCGTCATGACGCTGGGCGGCGGAGGCCGGGCACTCGTGCGTCCGAGCGGCACCGAGCCGAAGCTCAAGATCTACGTCGATCTCAACGAGACGGTCGGCCCCGCTGAGGCGATGGCGGCGGAGCCGGCGCTGCGTCGCAGGGCCGACGATCTGGCGAGGGCGGTTGCCGAAGCGCTGCAGTTCGCTTGATGCGCCCCGCGCCCTGCCAGGCTCGGTCGGGCTGAGAGGCTGCGATAATGGGCAGGCGAACGCAACCGACACCACGGAGTCGACATGGACATCGAGAAGCTGCTCGGAGGCGAAGCTCACGACCTCCTCACTCACGAGTCGAAGGGCATCCCCAAGGAGGACCTCCACTTGCCGGGGCCCGACTTCATCGATCGGGTCTTCGTGCAGACGGACAGAAGCCCCCAGGTGCTCCGCAACCTGGCGGCGCTGTTCGGCACCGGGAGGCTGGCCGGAACCGGGTACGTCTCGATCCTCCCGGTCGACCAAGGCATCGAGCACTCGGCGGCGGCTTCCTTCGCGCCGAACCCCCGCTACTTCGACCCGCAAAACATCGTCGAGCTGGCCATCGATGCCGGCTGCAACGCGGTCGCCTCCACGTTCGGCGTGCTCGCCTCGTGCTCGAGGAGGTTCGCGCACCGCATCCCGTTCATCGTCAAGATGAACCACAACGAGCTTCTGTCGTACCCGAACCGGTACGACCAGGTGATGTTCGGCTCGGTCGACCAGGCGTTCGACCTCGGCGCAGCGGCAGTCGGTGCAACCATCTACTTCGGGTCCGAGGAGTCGACGAGGCAGCTCCAGGAGGTGGCCGAGGCGTTCGGACTCGCCCACGAGCTCGGCATGGCGACGATCCTCTGGTGCTACGTGCGGAACAGCGCCTTCACCGTCGACGGCGTCAACTACGAGGCGTCCGCCGACCTGACGGGGCAGGCGAACCACCTCGGTGTGACGATCGAGGCGGACATCATCAAGCAGAAGCAGCCCGAGTCGAACGACGGCTACGGGGCCGTCAAGTTCGGCAAGACCCACAAGCGGGTCTACGACGAGCTGACCTCCGACCATCCGATCGACCTGACGCGCTGGCAGGTCGCCAACTGCTACATGGGTCGCGCCGGTTTGATCAACTCGGGCGGCGCCTCGTCCGGCGAGGGTGACCTCGCGCAAGCCGTCAAGACGGCGGTCATCAACAAGCGCGCCGGCGGCATGGGACTCATCTCGGGGCGAAAGGCGTTCCAGCGCCCCGCTTCGGAGGGCGTCGAGCTTCTCAACGCCATCCAGGACGTGTATCTCGACGACGAGATCACCATCGCGTGACCTTGCGAAAGCCTCCCTCCCGCGGCCTTCGTCGCGGCCCCTTCGGCGTGGCGGGGCGGTGCCGCCGTTGGGCCGAAGAACCGTCAAGCGTGCCCGAGATCGGACCGATAGGACACCCGTGAGGGACCCGAAGCCACTCCCTGAATCAATCGACAAGCAGTCATTCTCTCTCGCAAGACGGGGCTACAACCAGAAAGAGGTCCGCGCCTACCTCGAGGATCTCGAGCAGGCATTCCGTGACCTGGAGCGTTGGGCGTCGCAGACGAAGGAGCGTCTTGTCGAGACGGAGACGGAGCTGTCGCGCGCCAAGCAGGCCGAAGAGAAGTCGATGGACAACGCGATGTTCGCGGTGTTCGACGCCAAGGATCGCATCCTCGAGCGGGCACAGCGCGCCGCCGAGGAGATCGAGCGGGAGGCTCGCCGCACGGCCGACGAAGTGGTCAGCGAGGCGCGCTCGAGAGCGGGCTCGGGGGACCTCGACGGGCCGTCGTTCGATCACGTCGCCGAGGCGCGCGCCGAGGCTGAGCAGGTCGTCGCCGCAGCCCGCCGAGAAGCGGAGCAGATCCGGTCGGAGGCGGCCTCGGCCATAGGGCTCGTCGACGAGTCGACCGCCAACCGGATCGCCGAGCTCGAAGACCTGCTGGTGGCGCGTGATCGTGATCTCGGGACGCTGCGTGCCGACCTCGAGAACGCCCGCGCCGGCGACATCGAGTTCAAGGACGCAGTGCGAGACGCCGAGCAGCGGCTCGCCGAGGCGGAGCGCCTGCTGGCGGAGGCGGAGCACCGCTCGGGAGACATCGTCGCCACTGCTACCGCCGAGGCGGAGCAGATCGTGGCCGCGGCCGGAGCGTCGGCCGGTGCACTCGGCGAGGACACCCAGATGAGGATCGACGACCTCGAAGCCCGGGAGCGTCAGCTCGAGGCGGCGAGTGCCCGGCTCGAGGCGCGCCAGGCCGAGCTCGAGGCGTCGCAAACGGCGGCAGACCGCATCGTCGAGGACGCCCGCCTCGAGGCGGAGAGGATGCGCCACGAGGCTGCTACGGAGGCGGCCGACATCCGAGCGGCCGTCGAGCGGGAGCGGACCGAAGCATCCGCCGCCATGTCGCTGGACGATGCCGCAGGCGAGGCGGGACGGATCCTCGAGCAAGCCAGGCTGGAAGCTGACCAGATCAAGCGCGAGATCGAGGCGGCGGCGCAGGAGAAGCTTCGGGCGATGCTGCGCAGCGCTCAGGAGGATGCCCAGCAGGTCAAGCTCGAGGCCAAAGCCGCCGCGGAGAGGGCGCACCACGAGGCTGCATCCGCAGCCGGCCTCCTGCTGACCGAGGCCGAGGAGAAGACGGCTTCGCTCGTTGCCGAGATCGAAGCGGCGGCCGCCCGAAAGGCAGAGATCGAGGCCCAGCTCGCCGAGCGTGAAGCTCGCCTCTCGCAGCTCGGTGTGGACGAGGAGGCCGCCATGGCCGGCGAGCGTGAGCTCGCCGAGAGGCTCGCCGGCGCCGAGGCTCGGGCCGCCGCGACGATCGCCGCAGGCGAGGCGAGGGCTGCCGAACTGGTGGCGGCCGCCGAAGCGCGCGCCGGTGAGCTCGAGGCGGAACGGGCCGCCGCCGCCAACCCGGAGGACGAGATCGCCGACCTGCACCGGCAGGCCGAAGAGGAGCTGGCCGCGGCGCGACAGGAAGCCGCCGAGGCACGCAAGCAGATCGAGCTCGAGCAAGTGAGGATCGAGGAGCAGCGCAGGCAGGCCGAGGAACGGCTCGCCGAGGCCGAGCAGAAGGTCGTCGCTGCCGATCAGGCGCTGACCGCGGCCGGCGCGGGCTCGCCGGCGATCGAGGATGCCCAGCGGGCGGCCGCCGAGCTCCTGGCGGCGGCCGAGTCGAAGGCTGCCGAGATTCACGCAGACGCCCTCGCGGCGTTGCGCGACGCCCACGACAGGGCGGGTCGGGGCATGGACGAGGAGCAGGCGGGCGGCAAGGCTCAGGCGATCCTCGCAGAGGCGGAGGCCAGGGCACGCCAGGTCGAGGAAGCCGCCGAGCAGTACAGGATCGACGCCCAGGACGAGGCGCGGCGTACGAGGGAGCAGGCGATGCAGATCCTCGCCGACGCCGAGAAGGAGAAGGCCCAGGCTCGCGAGGTGGCCGCCCCACCCGAGGCGGTCGCCTCGCTCGCCGCCGAGCGGGATGCCGCCTTGCGCGAGGCAGAGGCCTTGCGCGCCGAACTGGCGCAGATCGAGGCGAGTGATCCCGACTCGGGGCCGGTCGTCGAGGCAGCCCGCGTGGCCGCAGAGGCCGAGGCGCAGCGGATCCGCCAGGCCGCCTACGACGAGGCCGCTGCCATCAAGTCGCAGGCCGACGAGGCACTCGAGAGAGCGGCGGAGACGGCCGAGAGGATGCGCGCCGAGGCCCTCGAGCTGCGCAGGCACGCAGCCGAGTCCTCCCACCCGGGGACGGCCGAGCCGCGTCACCTCCAGCCGGTCCGCGACGTCGACGCCGGCGGCTCGGGTTTGGCGGCAGAGAGACAGCCGGCAGACGACTCATATGAGGCGCCGACCGTGCTGGCCGGCGAGCCGGTCGACGAGTATCCGGCGGCGCTCGGCGACGACGTCCCGCGGCGGTCCGAGACGACCCGCTATGCGAGGCAGTCGGCACAGCTGCCGAGGATCGGCGAAGAGCAGGCCGGTTCCGTCCTGGCGTCCATGGCAGGGTTTCGCAAGAAGGGTCGCGTCGTCGAGAACGACGACGAGGACGACTAGTCACCCGGTCTGACGTCCCGCTTCTCACCTTCGTGACTCCCTGCCCCGCCTCGCTTGCGGGGATACCGGCCCGTCGCACATCCAGCATCCGTCTGCCATCGTTCAGGCGTGGCACAACCGCACGTCGTCGTGACGAGGCGCCCACCTGGGATGGCGCTCGACATCCTGCGTGACGCGGCCCGCGTCGAGTTGTGGACGGACGACGCCGTCATGCCGCGCCACCGGCTTCTCGAAGCGGTCTCGCCGGCCGCCGGGCTGTACTGCATGCTGACGGACGAGGTCGACCGGGAGCTGCTCGACGCGGCACCGAACCTGCGGGTCGTGTCGACCATGGCCGTCGGCGTCGACAACGTCGACCTCGACGCATGCACCAAACGCCGAATCCCCGTCGGCCACACGCCGGACGTCCTCACCGAGACGACCGCCGACACGGCGTTCGCGCTTCTCCTCGCCGCGGCGCGCCGTGTCGTGGAGGGCGTCGACCACGTCAGAGACGGCAAGTGGCTGCGGTGGGAGCCCGGGCTGCTCTGGGGCGCAGACGTGCACTCGTCGGTGCTCGGGGTGGTCGGCTTCGGTCGCATCGGAGCTGCTGTGGCCCGCCGCGGCCTCGGATTCGGCATGCGAGTCGTCACTGCGACTCGGTCCGGGGCTCTCCGGGCCGGCGCCCCCGCCGGCGTCGAGGTCGTGACGCTCGCCGAGCTCCTCACGATGTCGGATCACGTCGTGCTGGCCGTGCCCCTCTCCGACGAGACCCGCCATCTGATCGACGACTCGGCGCTCCGCACCATGAAACCCACCGCCACTCTCGTGAACATCGCCCGCGGCGGCATCGTCGACCACGACGCACTGCTGGTAGCCTTGCGTGAGGGCACGATCGCCGGTGCGGGCCTCGACGTGACGGATCCGGAACCGATCCCGAGCGATCATCCCCTCGTCGCTCTCCCCAATTGCGTGGTCATCCCGCACCTCGGCAGCTCCTCGGCGGCGACGAGGATGGCGATGGCGGAGCTTGCGGCCCGCAACCT
>DASWKR010000086.1 GCA_036396535.1 Acidimicrobiia bacterium
GAGGTGACCTCGGTCGATCGGCGGATCGGTGTTCGGCATCGCCACGAGCGCCGTGTAGCCGCCTGCCGCAGCCGCCGCCGACCCGGAGACGATGTCCTCCTTGTGCTCCTGACCCGGCTCCCTGAGGTGGGCGTGGAGATCGACGAAGCCCGGCCCGACCCACGCCCCCGATGCATCGAGCACCGTGGCCCCGTCGCGCCGGACACCCTCACCGACCTGGGCGACGATCCCCTCGCTGACGAGCACGTCGGCTCTCATCGGCCCGTCGGGCGTCACCACCAGGCCGCCTCCGATCAGCACGTCATTCAACGGTCACGCCTCCCATCAGGTGGTAGAGAGCCGACATGCGGACGGCGACACCATTGGTCACCTGCCCGAGCACCAGGCAGCGGGGGTCGTCGGCCACGGCGGCGTCGATCTCGATCCCGCGGATCATCGGCCCGGGGTGCAGCACCACCGTGTCGGGCTTGAGCCTGCTCATCCGCTCTCTGGTCATCCCGAAACGCCCCCGGTACTCGGCGTTCGACGGGAACACGGATGCTCCTCCTCGCTCGGCCTGCACCCGCAGCAGGTAGACGACGTCGAACTCGGTCAGTATGTCGTCGAGGTTGCACGACGTGCCCACCGGCCAGCCGGTCGTGTCGAGCGGCAGCAGCGTCGGCGGCGCGATCAGCGTGATCTCGGCGCCGAGCGTCGCCATCGCGAAGACGTCGCTGCGGGCGACGCGGGAGTGTCTGACGTCCCCGACGATGGCGATGCGGAGCCCGTCGAGGCCTCCGAAGCGCTGCCTGATCGTCAGGCAGTCGAGCAGCGCTTGGGTCGGGTGCTGGTGGGCGCCGTCCCCCCCGTTGATCACGGGCACGTCGACCCACTCTGCGACCCGCCACGCCGCCCCGGTTGCCTCGTGGCGCACCACCATGCAGTCGACACCCATGGCGTGGATGGTCAGCACCGTGTCCTTGAGGCTCTCGCCCTTCTTGAGCGAGGACGTGCTCGGTGAGAAGGACATCATGTCGGCCGAGAGGGCTTTAGCCGCCTTCTCGAAAGACATCCTGGTGCGGGTCGACGGCTCGAAGAACAGCGTCGCCACGGTCTTCCCTCGCAGCGCCGGGACCTTGGGGATCGGCCGGTGGAGCACGTCCAGGAACTCGTCTGCGCTGTCGAGCAACGACTCGATCGCCGCCCGGTCGAGCGTCTCCGTCGTCAGCAGGTGCCTCACGCATCACCTCCGAGGTGGGCGGCGTCGATGAACACGCCTTCGTCGGCATCGACCGACCGAAGGCGGACGGAGACGTGCTCTCCGAGGGACGTCGGGATGTTCTTGCCGACGTAGTCGGCCCTGATGGGAAGCTGGCGATGGCCCCGGTCGACGAGCACGGCGAGCTGAACGACGGCAGGCCGCCCGAGGTCGGCGAGGGCATCGAGTGCCGCCCGTATCGTCCTGCCGGTGTAGAGCACGTCGTCGACGAGCACGACGGTGCGTTTGTCGATATCGACCGGGATCTCGGTCGGGCCGAGCGAGACGGTCGGCCTGCTGTCCAGATCGTCGCGGTACAGGCCGATGTCGAGCTTCCCCGACGGGATGGGAGCGCCCTCGATGTCGGCGATCTCGCCGGCCAAACGCTCGGCGAGCGGGACGCCCCTGGTGTGGATACCGACGATCACGAGGTCGGAGCCGCCCTTGTTCCTCTCGAGGATCTCGTGGGCGATACGCCGCAGCGCCCTGGCGACGTCGGCGTCGTCCATGACCCGCGTCATGGCACGGCCGTCCGGGCGCGCCGCAAGCAGGTGGGTCCGGCAAGGTGGTGGCCACTGCGCACGGCAGCCCCGAGTCGTGGCGACATGTCTCCGCCTCTTCCTTTCCGGCCTCTCGGGACCGGTCTTAAAGGTGTCAGAAGCCCAGCGCGGGCGTCAAAGAGGACGGTAGCACGCCGTGCTCGCCACCCGGCTCCTCGCCGAGGACGGGTTGATCCTCGATGCTTGCGTGGCCGCGCCCCTCGTGCGGGCGTCACGCCAGCTTGGCGAGCACTCCGTTCACGAATGCGCCCGATCGCTCGGTCGAGTAACGCTTCGCCAGCTCGACCGCCTCGTCGATCACGACCCCAAGCGGCGTGTCCGTGTGTCTCAACTCGTAGAGGGCGAGGCGCAGGATGGCGCGGTCGACGGCAGGCATCCGCTCGATGCGCCACCCGGACGAGACCGCCCCGATCTCGGCGTCGAGCGCCGCCAGATGCTGCCACACCCCCTCCGTGAGGCGCCTCGCACGCGCCGAGAGGCCTTCGACGACGGGGACCGCTCCGAGTGAGTCGGCGGCATACAGCGCCTCGAGCGCCTGGACACGCGCTTCCGGCCTGCGAGGTTGGTCGTCCCTCAGGACACCCTCGTGATGTAGCCCCCGCTGCGGGTGTCGACCTTCACGACGTCTCCCTGGTCGACGAACAAGGGAGCTTGGATGACGAGACCGGTCTGCAGTGTGACGGGCTTCGTCGCCCCCGACACCCGGTCGCCCTTGACGCCGGGCTCGGCGTAGGTGACCTCGAGCTCGACGGACGCCGGGAGCTCGATTCCGATCGGCTTCCCTTCGTACAGGTGGACCTGGACGCTGGCGCCTTCCACCATGTAGTGGGACGCTTCGCCTACGAGCTCTCGTGAGATGGCGATCTGATCGAACGTCTCGCCGTTCATGCAGTGAAACCCGAGGTCGTCTCGGTAGAGGAACTGGAAGTCCTGCCGGTTGATGATCGCCCTGGGGACGTCTTCCTGCGCCCGGAAGGTCCGGTCGACGACGGCGCCCGAGTCGACGTTGCGCAGCTTCATGCGCACGAACGCCTTTCCCTTGCCCGGCTTGACGTGTTCTGAGTCGATGACCTGGAACAGCCCGTCCGGGAGGTTGAGCGCCATCCCCGAGCGCACGTCGTTCGTGGAGATCATGCCGGCTCCAGCTCCTTGCTCGACGTGGTGAGCACCTCGTGGCCTGCTTCGGTGACGAGGACCATGTCCTCGATACGCACTCCGAACCGGCCGGGAAGATACACGCCCGGCTCGATGGTGATCACCTGGCCGGGAGCCAGCACCTCCTCGGAGCCGCGCCGCACCGCCGGGCTCTCGTGGATATCGAGCCCGACCCCGTGGCCTGTCGAGTGCAGGAAGTGCTCCTCGTAGCCGTGGCGTCGCAGCACGTCCCGGCAGACGGCGTCGACGGCGCCCGCCTCGACCCCGGGCGCCACGGCCGCGATCCCCTCCTCGTTGGCCTCCAGCACGGCGGCGTGGACGGCGGCCACCTCGTCCTCGACGTCGCCGCCGACCCAGACCGTGCGGGACATGTCGGAGTGGTAGCCGTCGACCACGCAGCCGTAGTCGAGCAGGAGCACCCCGTCGCCCAGCTTGTCGTCCCCTGCCCGGTGGTGCGGCCTTGCCGCGTTGGGTCCCGTCGCCACGATCGGGGGCCACCCGGCCTGATCGCCTCCCGCAACCTTCATGGTCGACACAAGACCGTCGCCGAGCTCGCCTTCCGTGGCGGCGCCCATCCTGAGGGCGTCGAGCGCCGTGAATGCTGCGTCACCGGCCAAGGCGGCGCTCCGCAGCGCGGCGATCTCGTCGGTGTCCTTCACGACCCGGTACGACTCGACGACGCCCGTCGCCGCGGTGAGCTCGGCGCCGCTCGCTGCCTGGAGCTGGCGGACGAAGTCCCAGGAGACGTGGGCCGCTTCGAGGTCGACCGCCGGGGCGGAGCCGATGGTCTCGGCGAGCCGGTCCGGCAGTCCTGCGCTGTACACGACGAGGTTCGTCGCCGTCAGGCCGGCAACGAGGGCTGAGGCGACCTCGCCGTAGCGCCCGTCTGTCACGAAGGTGGACCCCTCCGGCGTGACGAACAGGTAGCCGCTGCTCCCGGTGAAGCCGGTGAGGTAGCGGATGTTGGCCAGCGACGTGACGAGGAGGGGGCGCTCCAAGTCTCCGGTGAGGCGCTCGAGGCGTTTGGCGTGATTCATCGGCTCTCCGGATCGTCGGGGTGGCGCCGTCGCCTCAGTCGATCCCGACCGAAGCGAGCGCCGAGGCAACGGTAGCCCGGCCCGCATGGCGGACGACCGGCCTGCCGATGGCCTCGAGCAGCACCATCCGCAGGCCGTTCTCGTCGCGTTTCTTGTCGAGGGCGACGAGGTCGAGCACCGCAGCGCTCGAAACCGCCGGGGCGCGCACCGGCAAGCCGAGTGACTCGATGATCCGATCGTGCCGCGCCCTCTCCCCGAACCCCGATTCCCGCTCGGCGACCGCGGCGGCCGCCGCCATGCCGATGGCGACGGCGTGGCCGTGGGGGATGCCGGTGGCGGCTTCGACGGCATGGCCGATGGTGTGGCCGTAGTTGAGGTGCGTACGGGCGCCCGACTCCTTGAAGTCGGCGGACACGAGGGCGGCCTTGACGGCGATCGAGCGCGTCACGACCGCGCTCATCGGCGCCTCCAAGCCGTGGCGCTCGTACAACTCGACGAGGGCCGGGTCCCCGATGAACCCCGTCTTGAGAGCCTCGGCGGCGCCCTCGACGACGAGGTGGTCGGGGAGCGAGGCAAGGAGGGCGGGGTCGACGAGCACGACCGCAGGGTGCTTGAAGGCGCCCACAAGGTTCTTGCCGCCCACGTTGACGCCCGTCTTCCCTCCGATGGCGGCATCGACGGCGGCGAGCAGCGTGGTCGGCACGAGCACTGCCTCGAGGCCGCGCATGTACGTGGCGGCGACGAACCCGGCCAAGTCGATGACGGTCCCTCCGCCGACGCCGACGACGGTGTCGCTCCTCGCCATCCCTCGCGAGTTGAGCCACAGGTAGCATGCCTCGGCCGCCGCCAGGGACTTCCCCTCTTCACGATCCGGGATCTCGTGTACGGCCGTGTCGAGCCCGGCCGCCGCCACCCGGTCGGCGAGGGCGCCGGCGACCGCCGCCGCCCCCGGTTGGGTCACGAAGGCCACGCGGCGCCTCGCGGGGCGTTCCGGCAGCAGCAGGCGCGCCACGTCGGGCGAGTCGACCACACCGGCCTCGACGAGCACCCGGGATGCGACGGCGCCCCCCTCTTCGATCAGGATCTCTTCCACAGCTCTCCGATGGTCGATGCGACGGCGCCCACGTCGAGGGCGTCGGTGTCGATGACGGTGTCGGCCGCTTCGGTGTAAGCGGCCTGGCGCGCCGCGGCGATCTGCTCCACGTCCTCGCCGACACTCTCCGATGCGAGCAGCGGGCGGGTTCGCCCGTCACCGACGCGCTCCGCCAGGGTCGCCGGAGCTGCCCGGAGCCACACGATCGTGCCGCTGCGCCGCATGACGGCCACGTTGGCGGGGTCGAGCACCGCTCCACCCCCGGTGGCGATCACGGACGGCTCACCACCCTCTGCGTCGATGATGGCGGCGCTCTCCATCTGCCGGAACGCTTGTTCTCCGACGGTCCCCCACAGCTCGGCGATCGAGCATCCCGCCCGCCGGGCCACGACATCGTCTGTGTCGACGAAGCCGGCGTCGACCATGGCGGCGGCTGCCATCCCGGCGGCGCTCTTGCCGGATCCCATCATCCCGATCAGCCACAGGTGGTCAGCCATGTCGGGATTCAGAACGAGGCGAGCCGTTTGCGGTACGCCTCGAGCGCCTCGGTCATGTCGCCGATGGTGTCGCCCCCGAACTTTCGCTGCATCTCCTGGGCGAGGACGATCGCCACCATCTGCTCGGCGACGACACCCGCCGCCGGGACGGCGCACACGTCGCTGCGTTCCCGGAACGCCTTCTCGGGCTCTCGCGTCACCACGTCCACCGTGTCGAGGGGCTGCATCACCGTCGAGATCGGCTTCATGGCGGCCCGGAGCCGCAGGACGTCGCCGATCGTCATCCCTCCCTCGGTACCGCCTGCCCGGTTCGTCGTGCGGTGATACCCGGCCCCCTGCTCGTGATAGATCTCGTCGTGAGCCGCGGTCCCCCTGCGCCCCGCCGACGCGAAGCCGTCGCCCACCTCGACGCCCTTGATGGCGTGGATCGACATGAGCGCCCCCGCCAGCAGGCCGTCGAGCTTCCTGTCGTGGTGGACGTGGCTCCCGATGCCGGGAGGCAGGCCGTAGGCGAGGACCTCGACGACGCCGCCGAGCGTGTCCCGGTCGGCCTGGGCGGCTTCGATGGCGGCCACCATGGCCCGCTCGGCTTGGCGGTCGAACGCTCGGACCGGCGACGCGTCGATGGCGGCGAGGTCGGCAGGGGTCGGCAGCGCCTCGCTGGTCGAGGCGGCGTCTCCGATCGAGACGACGTGGCTCACGATCTCGACGCCGAGCTCGGCGAGCATGGTCTTCGCCAGATAGCCTGCAACCGTCCGGGCGGCGGTCTCTCTGGCAGAGGCCCGTTCGAGGATGTCGCGGGCGTCGTGGGTGTCGTACTTGAGCATCCCGGCGAGGTCGGCGTGCCCCGGCCGCGGCGCGGTGAGCTTTCGACCGGCGCCGTCGCCCGGCTCGGGCGACATCTGCTCCTGCCACTTGGGCCACTCGGTGTTTCGCACGACGATCGCCACCGGGCTGCCGAGCGTCTTGCCGAACCGCACCCCGCCGAGCATCTCGATCTCGTCCTGCTCGAGACCCATCCGCCTGCCACGCCCGAACCCCGATCGTCTCCTCGCCAGCTCGGCTGCGAGACCGGCACGCGTCACCGTCAGCCCGGCAGGCAACCCCTCCACGATCGTGACGAGGGCGGGACCGTGCGACTCACCTGCGGTGAGGAACCGAAGCATGTTCCGAATGGTAGGTCGAACCCCACTCACCGCCGCGACGCGTCGGCCCGGCACGCCACCGTGCTCATCCCCACACACCCACCGTGCGGCACCTCCAAGCCAGACCCAACTTTGACCTGTCCCAGAAGTGGACTTCCCCCGCTTCTCCGGACACCTAGCGTCTGGGGCCTTCAGGGCCCCGAGAGAGGAGAAGCGTGCCTGCACCGTATCCACCAGAGTTCCGCCGCAGGGCCGTGGAGTTGGCCCGGGAGGCGGGTAAGCCGATC
>DASWKR010000087.1 GCA_036396535.1 Acidimicrobiia bacterium
GTGATGCCGGGTGATAATACGGAGATGCAGGTGGAGTTGATCAACCCGATCGCGATGGATGAGGGGTTACGGTTCGCCATTCGTGAGGGTGGCCGCACTGTCGGCGCCGGCCGCGTCATCAAAATCACCAAATAGCCAGAACAGAGAGCGAGAAGAGAACAACAGTGGCAGACAACGAGCACCGGATCCGCATCCGCCTGAAGGCGTACGACCACGGCGTGGTTGACGAGTCGGCGCGCAAGATCGCGGAAACCGTGATTCGCACTCAGGCGAAGATCAAAGGCCCGGTGCCGTTGCCGACGCGGATCCACCGGTACTGCGTCATTCGCGGGCCGCACGTGGACAAGACCAGCCGTGAGCATTTCGAGATCCGCATCCACAAGCGGCTCATCGACATCCTCGAGCCGACTCCGAAGACGGTCGACTCGCTCATGCGCCTCGACCTGCCGGCCGGAGTCGAAGTGGAGATCAAGACGTGAAGGCCATCGTCGGCGAGAAGCTCGGGATGACCCAGATCTTCGATGACGAATCGCGGGCGATCCCGGTGACGATCATCAAGGCGGGCCCGGTGCGGGTGACGCAGATCAAGCGCCAAGAGACCGACGGCTACGGCGCCATCCAGATCGCCTTCAAGGAGTTGGCCTCGAGGAAGGTGAACCGGGCAACCGCCGGCCACTTCGCCAAGTCGGGGGTTCCGCCCGCCCGCCACGTCGTCGAGGTGAGGGTCGACGATCCAGGGGCGTTCGTGCTCGGGCAGGAGATCACGGTCTCCGACCTCTTCGAGGTGGGTCAGAAGGCGGACGTGACGGGCATCTCGAAGGGCAAGGGTTTCGCCGGCACCATCAAGCGGCACAACTTCAGCGGCCAGGGGGCGTCGCACGGTGCCCACAAGGTCCACCGCGCCCCCGGCTCGATCGGGGCGTGCGCCACCCCGGCACGTGTCTTCAAGGGCAAGCGACTCCCGGGCCGCATGGGTGGGGACACGACCACCGTCCTCAACCTCGACGTCGTCCAGATAGACGCCGAACGCAATCTGCTGATGGTCCGCGGCGCCGTGCCCGGTCCGAAGGGCGCCGTCCTCGTGATCAGGGAGGCGGTGAAGTCCAATGCCTGACAAGCTCACGGCCGAGCTGTACTCGGCGGACGGCACGCTCAAGGGAGAGGTCGAACTGGCTCCCGAGATCTTCGGGATCGAGCCGAACACGGCCGTCATGCACCAGGTGGTGACGGCTCAGCTGGCAGCCGCCAGGGCAGGCACCCACTCGACGAAGACCCGCGCCGAGGTGCGCGGCGGCGGCAGGAAGCCGTGGCGCCAAAAGGGCCTCGGCCGCGCCCGGCATGGCTCCATCAGGTCGCCGCAATGGATCGGCGGAGGCGTCGCCCACGGCCCGAAGCCGCGCGACTACTCGCAGCGCACCCCGAAGAAGATGCGGCGCCTCGCCCTGCGGGGCGCCCTCTCTGCGAGGGCCGCCGCCGGCCGGATCAAGGTCGTCGAGACCTTCGACGTGTGGGACTCACCGCGCACGAAGAACGCCACGGCGCTGCTGGCGGCGATGGGTGTCACCGGGAAGGTCCTGCTGATCGCCGAGGACCACGAGCGGGCCGCCATCAAGTCGTTTCGGAACATCGGCGGCGTCATCGCCAGCAACCTCGGGCAAGCGAACACGTACGACGTGCTGTGGGCCGAGACGATCGTGATGAGCCAGGGAACGCTCGAGCTCGGTCAGGGCACGCCCCGCGGCACCCGCGAGCACGCCGAGCAGGTTGCGGGCAAGCCGGCGTCGCCGGCGAAGGCCGGTGACGACGCATGAAGACGAAGAACCCTCGTGACATCGTGCTCGAGCCGGTCGTCTCGGAGAAGTCGTACGACCTCATCCAGGAGGCCAACACGTACACGTTCGTGGTGGACCGCAGGACGAACAAGACCGAGGTGAAGCAGGCGATCGCAGAGATCTTCGGCGTCACCGTGGTGTCCGTGAACACGATCAACCGCAAGGGCAAGAAGAAGCGCACCGGCTACAAGTTCGGCAGGCGCAAGCACACGAAGCGCGCTCTGGTCACATTGGCCACGGGCGACTCGATCGACATCTTCGAGGTCTGACCATGGGTGTGAAGAAACTCAAGCCGACATCGCCGGGGCGCCGTTTCCAGACGGTCTCGGACTTCGAAGCCGTCACGAAGTCGACGCCGGAGAAGCAGTTGCTCGACAAGCAGAAGCGCTCGTCCGGCCGCAACTCGTACGGGCGAATCACGTCGCGCCACCGAGGAGGTGGGCACAAGCGCCGCTACCGGGTGGTCGACTTCCGCCGCACGAAGGACGGCATACCCGCCCGGGTCGCCGCCGTCGAGTACGACCCGAACCGCAACGCCAGGATCGCGCTCCTCCACTATGCGGACGGCGAGAAGCGGTACATCCTCGCTCCACTCAACCTCCAGGTCGGGGACGTGCTCGAGTCGGGCTCGGGCGCCGACATCCGACCGGGCAATGCATTGCCGCTGCGCAACATCCCGACGGGGACGATCGTCCATGCCGTCGAGTTGCGGCCCGGCGGGGGCGCCAAGATGGGTCGTTCGGCGGGCACAGCCATCCAGCTCATGTCGAAGGAGGCAGACCTGGCGCTCCTCCGGCTGCCATCTGGAGAGATGCGCCGGGTTCACCTCGACTGCAGGGCGACCGTCGGGCAGGTCGGCAACACGGATGCGGAGCTCATCAAGGTCGGCAAGGCCGGCAGGAGCCGCTGGAAGGGCAAGCGCCCCCAGACCCGCGGCGTTGCCATGAACCCGGTGGACCACCCGTTGGGAGGGGGCGAGGGTCGCAGCTCGGGCGGCCGACACCCCGTGAGCCCGTGGGGCAAGCCCGAGGGCAGGACAAGGAAGAAGAACAAGGCGAGCGACAAGTACATCGTCCGCCGCCGATCCAAGAAGGGCAGGAGGTGATCCCGGCATGGCGCGCAGCCTGAAGAAAGGCCCGTTCGTCGACGAGCACCTCCTTCGCAAGGTCGAGTCGGCCAACGACCGCGGAGACAAGCGAGTGATCAGGACGTGGAGCAGGCGCTCGACGGTCCTTCCCGAGATGGTCGGGCACACGATCGCAGTGCACGACGGGCGCAAGCACGTTCCCGTCTACATCAGCGAGGCGATGGTCGGCCATAAGCTCGGCGAGTTCGCTCCGACGCGCACGTTCCGGGGTCACGCTGGTGAGAAGTCGGCGAGGAAGCGATGAGAGCCAGGGCAACGGCGCGTTACATCAGGCAGTCACCGTTCAAGGTGCGCCGCGTGCTCGACCTCGTCCGGGGGGTTCCCGTCGGCCAGGCCGAGACCATCCTCATGTTCACGAACAGGCGAGCCGCTCCGACCGTCAAGAAGGTGCTGGCATCGGCCGTGGCCAACGCCGAGCACAACCTGGCGCTCGACAAGGAAGAGCTCGTCGTGGTCGAGGCGTACGCCGACGAGGGGCCGACGCTGAAGCGTTTCCGCCCGAGGGCGCGCGGCCGCGCCACGCGCGTCCGCAAGCGGACCTGCCACATCACGATCGTCGTCGGAGACCAGGAAGAGGAGACCAGCTGACATGGGCCAGAAGATCCACCCTTACGGCCTACGGCTCGGCATCGTCACCGACTGGAAGTCCCGCTGGTACAGCGAGAAGGACTACGCCAGGCAGGTGATCGAGGACTCGGCGATCCGCGACTACCTGTACGGCGAGCTGAAGCGGGGCGCCGTGTCCCGCATCGACGTCGAGCGCATCGGGGACAAGAAGGTGCAGATCGACGTGCACACGGCGCGCCCGGGTGTCGTGATCGGCCGCAGCGGGTCCGAGGCGGAACGCCTCCGCACCGGGCTCGAGAAGCTCACGAACCGCCTCGTCAAGTTCAACGTCATCGAGGTCCAGAACCCCGAGCTCGACGCCAAGCTGCTGTCTCGCAGCGTGGCGGACCAGCTCGAGGGGCGCGTCGCCTTCCGCAGGGCGATGAAGCGAGCTGTGTCGACCGCGCTCAAAGCCGGTGCCGAGGGCGTGCGGGTGCAGGCGTCCGGACGGCTCGGCGGCGCGGAGATGGGCCGCCGCGAGTGGTATCTGGAGGGTCGCGTCCCGCTGCACACGCTGCGGGCCGATGTCGACTACGGGGAGTCGACCGCCCAGACGACGGTCGGCGCCATCGGCGTCAAGGTGTGGGTCTACAAGGGCGACGTGATCCCATCGCTCGCCGCCAGTCGCGAGAAGATCGCCGCCGAGGCCCGGCTGGCGGCGGGCGGTCCCGCCGAGCGCCGCAAGTCTGTCAAGGCGCGCGCCGAAGCGGCCGCCGGAGGCGGCAAGCGGATCATCGAGGCCGGTGGCGGCCGCAGGCTCGTCGAGGCGGGCGGCGGCAAGCGCCGTGAGGGCGGCGGCCGCAGGATCATCGAGGCCGGCGGGGGCAAGCGTCCGACGCCCCAGGACGCCGAAGCAGCGTTCGAGGAGGCGATCGAGGAGCTCGACGAGACGCTCGAGGTCGTGACGCAGACCGGAGAGACCGGCGAGGCCAAAGCAGCATCAGCAGCAGCAGCTCCGGCCGGCGAGGCGCCGGGCGCCGAGGCGCCGGGCGTTGCCGGCGAGACGCCGGCCGCTCCGGTCGAGTCACCTGGGGTGGACACCGAAGAGGCGGCCGCCTCGCAGGCGGGAGCCGAACCGGCGGAAGACTCGGTCCCGCAACCCGAAGATGAGGCGGCGCCCGACGCAGAGGCGGCGCCCGACGCAGAGGCAGCGCCCGACGCAGAGGCAGCGCCCGACGCAGAGAGCGCCGGCACCGGCGATCCCGACGAGGAGAACGCCTGATGTTGATGCCGAAGCGGACGAAGTACCGCAAGACCCACAAGGGCAGGATGAGCGGTTTCGCCAAGGGCGGAACCCGTGTCTCGTTCGGAGAGTACGGGCTGCAGGCTCTCGAACCGGGGTGGATAACCGCCCGCCAGATCGAGGCCGCCCGTATCGCCATGACCCGCTCGATCAAGCGCGGTGGCAAGGTGTGGATCACGATCTTCCCGGACAAGCCGATCACCGAGAAGCCCGCAGAGACGAGGATGGGATCCGGCAAGGGGAGCCCCGAGTACTGGGTTGCGGTCGTTCGCCCGGGACGCATCATGTTCGAGATGGCGGGCGTCGACGAGGGCCTCGCCCGCGAGGCCATGCGACTCGCCGGCCACAAGCTGCCGGTGCGGACGAAGTTCGTCACCAGGGAGGACGTATGAACGCCCTCGAACTCCGCAACCTCACGTACGCCGAGCTGACGCAGCAGCTCGGGGAGGCGAAGGAGGAGCTCTTCAACCTGCGCTTCCAGCTGGCGACGAACCAGCTCGACAACAGCGCCAGGATCAGGACGGTGCGCCGCGACATCGCTCGCATCAGCTCCGTGATGAGAGAGCAGGAGATCGCCGAGTACTACCGGCTCCAGGAGGAAGGTGAGTGATGGAACGAGCAGCGCGGAAGGACCGCGTCGGCGTCGTGATTTCCGACACCCGGGACAAAACGGTTACCGTGCTCGTCGTCGATTCCAAGCGGCATCCGAAGTACGGCAAGACGATGCCGGTGCGGAAGAAGTATCACGCCCACGACGAGGACAACGACGCGCGTGTCGGCGACACCGTGCGCATCGTCGAGACCAGGCCGCTCTCCAAGCAGAAGCGGTGGCGGGTGGCAGAGGTCACGGAGAGAGCAAGATGATCCAGCAGGAGACGCGGCTGCGCGTCGCCGACAACACGGGCGCCCGTGAGGTGCTGTGCATCCGCGTGCTCGGTGGGTCGGGTCGCCGCTACGCACGGCTCGGCGACGTCATCGTCGGGACGGTGAAGGACGCCATCCCGGGCGGCACGGTCAAGAAGGGTGACGTCGTGAAGGCCGTCGTCGTACGCACCCGCAAGGAGAGCCGCCGGCAAGACGGGACGTACATCCGCTTCGACGACAACGCATGCGTGATCATCAACGACCAGCAGCAACCGCGTGGCACCAGGATCTTCGGCCCGGTCGGACGCGAGCTGCGCGACCGCAAGTTCATGCGCATCGTGTCACTCGCCCCGGAGGTGCTGTGATGAAGCTGAAGACGGGCGACACGGTCAAGGTCATCTCCGGCAAGGACAAGGGCACAGAGAGCAGGGTCGCTCGCGTCATCCGCTCGAAGAACAAGGTCATCGTCGAAGGCGTCGCCACCGCCAAGCGGCATCAACGTCCGCAAGGCCAGACGATGCAGGGCGGCATCATCGACAAGGACATGCCGATAGACGCCTCGAACGTGATGATCGTCTGCCCGGAGTGCGGGCCGACGAAGATCGGTGCCCGGATCGATGAGAGCGGCCGCAAGTCGAGGATCTGCCGCAAGTGCGGGGGTGATCTCTGATGGCGCCCCGCCTCAAGGAACGATATGACGCCGAGATCCGGGGGCGCCTCAAGGAGGAGCTCTCCCTCGAGAACGTCATGGAGGTCCCCCGCCTCGTGAAGATCGTCGTCAACATGGGCGTCGGCGACTACACGCAGGACGGCAAGCTCATCGACTCCGCCGTCGAGGACCTGCGCACGATCACCGGCCAGCAGCCGAGGGTCAACAAGGCGAGGAAGTCGATCGCCAATTTCAAGCTGCGAGAGGGGATGCCGATCGGGGCGTCGGTCACGCTGCGAGGAGCCAGGATGTGGGAGTTCTTCGACAGGCTGATCGCCCTGGCGATCCCGCGCATCCGTGACTTCCGGGGACTCAGCCCGAGAGGCTTCGACGGCAGGGGAAACTACAGCTTCGGCGTGACCGAGCAGCTGATCTTCCCCGAGATCGACTACGACAGGGTTGCGAAGGTGCGTGGCATGAACATCACGTTCGTCACAACCGCTCGCACGGACGACGAGGGCAGAGCCTTCCTCGAGCAGTTCGGGTTCCCGTTCCGGCGCCAGCAGGCAGGTGTGTGATGGCGAAGACATCCAAGATCAACAAGAACGACGACCGTAAGGTGGTCGTCGACCGATACGCCAAGCGGCGAGCCGAGCTCGTCCAGGTCATCAAGGATCCCGAGGCGTCGTACGAGGCGAAGCGGGAGGCCTACCAGGAGATCGACAAGCGAAGCCGCGACGCCAGCGGGACGAGGCTGCGCAACCGCTGCGGCAGGTGCGGCCGTCCTCGCGCCCACCTGCGCAAGTTCGGCATGTGCAGGATCTGCGTGCGCGAGTTGGCGCATCAAGGTGAGCTGCCGGGTGTGAGAAAGGCGTCTTGGTAGATGTACACCGATCCCATCGCCGACATGCTCACCAGGATCCGCAACGCCAACAAGGCGTTGCATCCCGAGGTGAAGATGCCGTCCTCCAAGGTCAAAGAGGAGATCGCCAAGATCCTCGCCGCCGAAGGATTCGTCGACAGCTACAAGGTCGACGAGGCCAGGGTCGGCAAGGAGCTGACTGTGCGGCTCCGCTACGGATCCGACAGGAGCCGGATCCTGCAGGGCATCGAGCGGGTCTCGAAGCCGGGCCACCGGGTCTACAAGGGCTCCCAGGACATCCCGCGCGTCGTGGGGGGCATCGGCGTCTCGATCGTTTCGACCTCGGAGGGGCTCGTGACGGATCGGGAGGCCCGGCGACGCAAGATCGGCGGCGAAGTGCTCTGCCGGGTGTGGTGAGTGTGAGATGAGTCGAATCGGCAACAACCCGATCAAGGTGCCCTCCGGGGTGGAGGTGTCCGTGCGCGACGACATCGTCACCGTGAAGGGCGCCAAAGGCACGCTGGCCCAGCAGGTCGACTCCCGGGTTGCGGTTCAGGTCGAGGACGGTGTGGTGACGCTCACTCGCGTCGACGACGAGCGCGAGTCGCGGGCGCTCCACGGGCTGTACCGCTCCCTGGTCTCGAACATGGTCGTCGGCGTCTCGGACGGCTTCAGGAAGGAGCTGCAGACCGTCGGTGTCGGCTACCGCGCCAACCTCCAGGGCTCGCGGCTCGAGCTCCAGGTGGGGTTCTCGCACCCGGTGCACGTCGAGGCGCCCGACGGGATCACGTTCGAGGTGCCCGAGCCGACCCGCATAGTCGTGAGCGGCACGGACAAGCAGCTCGTCGGCCAGGTCGCCGCCAACATCCGCGGGGTTCGCCCGCCCGAGCCGTACAAGGGCAAAGGCATCCGGTACGTGGACGAGCAGGTGAGGCGCAAGGCAGGAAAGGCAGGGCTCGGGTGAGAGGGTCACGCGAGGTCGCCCGCAGGCGGCGTCACAGCAGCGTGCGCAAGAAGATTCGCGGCACCGCCGACAGGCCGCGGCTGGCCGTGTACCGGTCGAACCGGTACATCTACGCCCAGCTCATCGACGACGACGCCGGCACGACGATCGCCGCTGCGTCGTCACGTGAGGCGAGTCTGAAGGGCAAGACGCTGACGGTCGAGACCGCAGGCGAGGTCGGCAAGGCCATCGCAGCCAGAGCCATGGACGTCGGCATCACCATCGTCGTGTTCGATCGCGGCGGGTTCCCGTTCCACGGGCGTGTCAGGGCTTTGGCCGAAGGCGCCCGCGAGGCGGGCCTCAGCTTCTGAGAACGAGGAGATCATGAGCGACAGGAACCGAGACAGGAACAGAGACAGGCAGCCGCGCGAGACCCCCGAGTTCGACGAGCGCGTCATCGCCATCAATCGCGTCGCCAAGGTCGTCAAGGGTGGCAGGCGCTTCTCGTTCACTGCTCTCGTGACGGTCGGCAACGGCAAGGGCCGCGTCGGCATCGGATACGGCAAGGCCAAGGAAGTCCCGGCCGCCATCCAGAAGGCTGTCGAGATCGCCCGCAAGAACATGGTCGACGTGCCGATGGCAGGGACCACGATCATCCACGAGGTGATCGGTGAGCAGGGAGCATCGCGTGTCCTCCTCAAGCCGGCCGCCCCGGGAACCGGGGTCATCGCCGGGGGAGCCATGCGCCAGATCCTCGAAGCGGCCGGGATTCGTGACGTACTGGGAAAGTCACTCGGATCGCCGACGCACATCAACGTCGCCCAGGCGACGATGGACGCCATCGGACGCCAGCAGCGCCCCGATGTCGTTGCGAGGCGGCGCGGCAAGCGGGCCGAGGACATCTTCCCGCCGGCTCTGCTGGCGGCCTACCGGTCGGCCGAGCTCATGAAGACCGAGATCTGAATGGCCAAGTCGCTGAGGATCACGCTCGTGAAGAGCACGATCGGCGAGAAGCCGAAGGTGCGGGCAACCGTCGAGAGCCTGGGGCTGCGCAAGATCAGGCAATCCGTCGAGAGGCCGGACACGCCCGACGTGCGCGGCATGGTCTTTCGCGCCAAGCACCTTCTCGACGTCGAGGAATCAGGATGAAGCTCCACCATTTGAAACCGGCGGATGGGTCGAAGAAGGCCAAGATCCGCGTCGGGCGCGGCGAGGGCGGCAGGCGAGGCAAGACTGCGGGCCGCGGCACCAAGGGCCAGAAGGCTCGTGGGACGACCCGGCCGGGGTTCGAGGGCGGGCAGATGCCGCTGCAGCGGCGGCTGCCGAAGCTCAAGGGCTTCAAGAATCGCAACAAGAAGTACTTCGCGCTCATCAATGTCGGGCGTCTCGGCGAGTTCGACGCCGGCTCCGTGGTGACACCGGACGAGTTGCGTGAGCGGGGCCTCGTGAAACACAGGGGGCTCGTCAAGGTCCTGGGCGAGGGCGAGTTGGACCGCGCTCTCACGGTACACGCCCACGCCTTCAGCCTCGGCGCCGTGGAGAAGATCAAGGCGGCAGGAGGCTCGGTCGAGACGATCGACTGAGCCCCATTGCGCGATACGGGGTTAACCTCGGGTCGCAAGCAGACACAGGGGATCGAACCGAATGCTCTCAGTGTTCAGAAACATGTTCCGGATTCGGGACCTCCGGAACAAGATCCTCTTCACGCTGCTGATCTTCGCCATCTACAGGCTCGGCACGGCCATCCCTGTCCCGGGCGTATCGCTGGAACGTGTTCGTGAGTTCGCCGAGACCCAGGCGAACAGCGGGTTCGTGGGGCTCCTGAACCTCTTCTCGGGCGGCGCCCTCGAGCAGCTCAGCGTGTTCTCGCTCGGGATCATGCCCTACATCACCGCCTCGATCATCATGCAGCTCCTGGCAGTCGTGATCCCGAGGCTCCAGGCCCTCCAGGACGAAGGTGAGACGGGCCGCAAGGTCATCACCCAATGGACCCGCTATATGACGATCGCCCTCGCCTTGCTCCAGTCGACGGGATTCACCTTCCTGTTCCACAGCGGGAACTTCACGGGAGGCGTCGACCTCATCCCCGAGTACACGACGCGCCGGGTGCTGGTCATCGTGATCACGATGACGGCCGGCACCGCTTTCATCATGTGGCTCGGTGAGCTCATCACCCAGCGGGGCATCGGCAACGGCATGTCGCTGATCATCTTCGTGAGCATCGTCAGCCAGCTCCCAAGCCAGTTCGCCATACTCCGCACCAACTCGAGCACAGGTCAGTTCCTCACCGTGGTGGCCGTGATGGTGATCCTCACGATCGGGATCATCTTCGTCGACCAGGGCCAGCGCAGGATTCCGATCCAGTTCTCGCGGCGGGTGCGCGGCAGGCGGGTTCTGGGCGGGCAGAGCACCTACATCCCGTTGAAGGTGAACATGGCGGGCGTGATCCCCGTGATCTTCGCCACGTCCGTGATGTACTTCCCGGTGCTCGTCTCGTCCTCCATCCCGAACAACGGGTGGGGAAACGCGGTCCGCGAATGGATCGACAACAACCTGTTGGGGAGCGGTGCGGGCGGCGGGCTGTCGCCGAGCCTGCCGTACATCATCATCCTCGGGATGCTGGTCGTCTTCTTCACGTACTTCTACACCGCCATCCAGTTCGATCCGGAGCGCCAGGCCGAGACCATCCAGCGCCAGGGAGGCTTCATCCCGGGGATCCGCCCTGGCAGGGCGACGGTGCGACATCTCGAGCACGTCCTCAGCCGGATCACGCTCCCGGGTTCGATGTACCTCGCCGTGGTCGCCGTGCTCCCCTCGTTCCTCGGCTGGCTGTGGGACATCCCCGTCGGGCTCTCCGGCATCTCGATCCTCATCGTCGCTGGGGTCGCCCTCGAGACGACCAAGCAGATCGAGAGTCAGCTGATGATGCGCAACTACGAGGGCTTCCTCAGCTAGTGCAGGCGTCGGACTTGGCCACGATGTGATGGGCAGGCGGATCCTCTTCCTCGGGCCGCCGGGCGCAGGCAAGGGCACCCAGGCCCAGCGGATCGCCGCCGCCATCGGGATCCCCCACGTGTCGACCGGCGAGATGTTGCGCCAAGCGGTCGCCGAGGGCACCGAGCTCGGGTTGCGGGCCAAGGAGATCATGGCTGCGGGCGACCTGGTCCCCGACGACCTCGTCGTCGCCATGGTCAAGGACCGGCTGTCCCGAGACGACGCCTCGTGCGGCTACCTCCTCGACGGATTCCCCAGGAACTCCACCCAGGCCCGCGCCCTCGATGCGGCAATGGGAGCCGGGAGCCTCGAGGTCGCCCTGCTGCTCGAGGTGAGCGAGCAGGAGCTCGTCGATCGGCTGCTCAACCGGGCTCTCGAGCTCGGCCGCGACGATGACAACGAGGAGACCATTCGCAGGAGGCTCGACGTGTATCGCGACGAGACAGAGCCTCTCATCGGGTACTACCCGGACACGGGCGTGCCGGTGGTCGCCGTCGACGGATTGGGTACGATCGACGAGGTTTTCAGCCGGCTGATGCTCGCGCTGGCGGACGTGGAGAGATGAACGGCCGCAAGATCATGACGATGAAGTCGGACGCTGAGTTCGACAAGATGGCGGCCGCAGGCGCCTGCGTGGCTGCGGTTCATGACGCGGTGCGCGCCGCCGCGTCCCCCGGCGTGACGATGCTCGAGCTCGACGCGATCGCCTCCGACGTCTACAAGTCGCACGGCTGCCGGCCTTCGTTCCTCGGCTATCACGGGTTTCCCGCCACGGTGTGCCTCTCGCCGAACGACATGATCGTCCACGGGATCCCCGGCAAGTACGTGCTCCGGGAGGGGGACGTGCTGTCGATCGACGCCGGTGCGATCTACGAGGGTTGGCACGGCGACGCCGCCATCACGATCGCCATCGGGGAGGTGCCACCCGAGGTCGCCAAGCTGCTCGAGGTCACCGAGGCGGCGTTGTGGGATGGCATCGGCCAGTCGCGGGCGGGCAACCGGCTTGGAGACGTCGGCCACGCCGTGCAGGCGGCGGCGGCGCCGTTCGGTTACGGGGTGGTGCGCGAGTACATCGGCCATGGGATCGGCCAGCAGATGCACGAAGCACCCGACGTGCCCAACTATGGGAAGCCGGGGAAGGGGTTCCGCCTCAAGGTCGGCATGGCGATTGCCATCGAGCCGATGTTCAACCTTGGAACCGAGCAAACCGCCGTCCTCGAGGACGCCTGGTCGGTGGTCACCGCCGACGGCTCGATCTCTGCCCACTTCGAGCACACCGTCGCCATCACGGCCGACGGCCCCAAAGTGCTCACCCTCCACGAGCCCAAGCTCGTATAGGCCGGCTGAGGCTTGGGCCCCCTCGACTCGGTCCCTGGCGGGACGCCTTTACGCTGTCTCCCGCTTTGCGGGGGAGCGGATTCACCCTGATTGACCTTTCCTTGCTCGGCGTGGCACCCGTCAGGTCAAGCAGGGTGAACAAAGCGCCGCAGGCCTTCTCACGCTGTCTCCCGCTTTGCGGGGGAGCGGATTCACCCTGATTGACCTGCCTTGCTCGGCGTGGCACCCGTCATGTCGAGCAGGGTGAACAAAGCGCCGTAGGCCTTCTCACGCTGTCTCCCGCTTTGCGGGGGACGGGCGAGCGCCGTAGGCCGAGCCGAGGGGGTGCCTGACGCCGGGTTGTGGTGACAGGTTGGGCCCCCTCGACTCGGTCCCTGGCGGGACGCTCGCCGATCCCCCGGCTCTCGCCGGGGGATTGCGTAGTGGGGGGATTGCGCTGCGGGGCAGGGGCTTTCGACCCTGGCCGGGGACGGGGTGTCCTGGCAGGGTCGGGGGTGACGGTTCGGAGGCGAAGCCCCCGCAGCACGCCAAGCAGAGGGT
>DASWKR010000088.1 GCA_036396535.1 Acidimicrobiia bacterium
CTTGTCGAGCACGACGACGGAAGCGCCCGGGCTCTGCGCCGTGATCGCCGTCGCAGTCGCCAGCCCGATGATCCCCGCCCCGACAACCGCCACGTCGTAGTTCTCCGACAAGCACCCCTCCCGCCGAGCAGGCTAGGCCTCACGGAACCACCCCCTCCGCCCAGCCCGCGGCGCGATCCCCGGCGAGAGGCCGCAGGCCGAACCCAGGGAGGTCGGGTCCACGAGCAACGGCCACTCGCATACGCAGTCTCCCGCTTGGCGGGGGACCGGATTCACCCTGCTCGACCTTTCCTTGCTCGGCGTGGCAGCCGTCAGGTCGAGCAGGGTGAACAAAGCGCCACACGCCAAACCCAGGGGGTGCAGCGCGGCGAGTTGCCCTGACTGTTGGGCCCCCTCGACTCGGTCCCTGGCGGGACCCTCGTCGATCCCCCGGCTCTCGCCGGGGGATTGCGTATGGGTCGACGACGCCCAAGGTTGGGGCCTCAGGTGGGCAGAACCATCTCGAGGTTGGGCCTCAGGTGGGCAGAACCGTCTCGAGGTCGCGCCAGCAATACAGCGTCACGACGGTGCGGTAGGGCCGAAACGGGTCGCCGAGCGGGGCGAGGTCCTTGGCGGTCGGCGTCATGCCGAGCCCGAAGACCTTGGCGTAGCCCTTGCGCACGCCGAGGTCGTCGATGGGCCAGACGTCGAGCCGGTGCAGAGCGAAGATCAGGAACATCTCGGCCGTCCACCGCCCGATCCCACGCACGGTGACGAGGTGCTCGATCACCGACTCGTCGGCGAGGCGGCCGACCCGAGCGAGGTCGATGGCCCCGTCGCTCGTGCGGTCCGCCAGGTCGAGTAGCGACGCCGCCTTGGCGCCGGACAGACCGGCGGACCGGAGGCGGGTCTCCCCCGCTGCGAGGATCGCTTCCGGTGTCACGGACCCGGCGAGGACGTCCTCGACGCGCGACCAGATCGTGGCTGCCGCCCTCCCCGAGAGTTGCTGGTAAGCGATCGACTCGGCCAGCCAGCGGAAGCGCTCGGCGACGCCCGGCCTGCGCCCGAGGCGGATGGCACCGTGGGCGCCGTGAAGGGCCGCCACCTGCGGATGGCGTCCGGCGAGGAGCTCGGTGGCGGCGGTGAGCGAGGTCGGCACGGCAGGAACGCTACAGCGCGAGATGACTCGTCTGGCGCCGAGGTCAAGGGGGTGTGATCGGGCTGTGGCTTCCAATACAGTCGGCGCCGGAGGGCACGGCACGATCCCGACGCCCATAGGGGGAATCCATGGAACGCAAGTTGATCATCGCTCTGCTCGTCCTCGCCGCCTCGCTGACCCTCACCGGCTCAGCGTCGGCGCGGGCCCCGCACTGCGGCGGGGAGCTCGCCACGATCGTCGGCACCGCAGGCGCCGATGACATCGTCGGTACGAGCGGCGACGACGTGATCGCCGGCCGGGGCGGCCGGGACGTCATCAAAGGGAAGGCAGGCAACGACCTCATCTGCGGGAACGGCGGCGCCGACCGCCTCGTGGGCGGCGGCGGCCACGACGAGGTCTATGGCAACGGCGGCGCCGACATCCTCAAGGGCGGAGCGGGCAAGGACGCGTTGCTCGGCGGCAAGGGCGACGACACGATGTCCGGTGGCGCCGGCTTCGACGACGCCCGGGGTGGTGACGGCGAGGACACGTGCCGCTCGTCCGAGCTGACGGAGTGCGAGGTGCGCAACCCCAACGTGTGCGACCCGTCGTACCCAGGCGTCTGCATCCCTCCCCCGCCACCCGACCTCAACTGCTCCGACGTCCCGCAGTACGACGGGTTCGTCGTACTGGCGCCCGATCCCCACGGCTTCGACACCGACCACGACGGCCTCGGCTGCGAAGGCAACTGACGCTCACGACGCGGGGCCGGCCGACGAGGTGCCCGCCGGGGCGCCGGAGAAACGAGAGCCGCATCTGCTGTATCTGAGGACGAGACTTGGTCTCGGAATCGAGATGACTGGCGCAATGCGACCTTCGCGGCGGGGGCGCCCGATCCTGGGAGCGATCGGCGGTGCCATCTGGGGCGCGGGGGCTGCGGTCCTGATTCAGCAATTCGGACAGTGGCCGCTCGACCGCGACCTCGCATTCGGCGCGCCGGTCGGGGCTGCACTGGTGAGCGCCGTTTGGGGACGTCTCGGCGGACGCCGAGTCGTCTCGGCTGCCGCCATGATGATCGTGACGCTCGGCCCGGCTATCCCATTCGCCCTGCAATCTGCGACGTGCGATGTGCAGCTGACCACGAGCTCGGATTCGCAGAGCTTGGCGAACACGGCGCCGACGGGCCCGTTCGTGGTGGACCCGGCGGTCGACCAGGCCGTGACCGTCGAGATTCTTGCCGAGTCCGGTGGTACCACGGGCAAGGTTTGGGTCGAGTTCGCCGGGATCTCGCTCCTCGAGTGGCCCGGCACCGTGAACGGGGCGCTAGCAGAGTCGATCGATCTGGCGAACAACGGGCGGATCG
>DASWKR010000089.1 GCA_036396535.1 Acidimicrobiia bacterium
CGGGGTCGACCAGATCTCGACCCGGTCCGCCACGCCGACGATCGTCACGTCCTTCTCCAGCGAGGCGTAGCCCCTGAGCCCGTCCGACAGCTGGATGCGGCCCTGCTTGTCGAGGGTCTGGTCGCTCGCCGCCGCGAAGAACGATCGGGTGAGTTTCCTGGCCCGCCCATCTGTTCTCGGCAACCTGCTCAACCTGGCGACCTCGTCGCGCCAGGCCTCCATGGTGAAGAGGTAGAGGCAGTGCTCCTGGCCCTTCGTGACCACGCACCCGCCTTCGAGATCGTCCCGGAACTTGCGCGGGAGAACCACTCGGCCTTTCGAATCGAGCGAATGCTGGTACTCCCCGAGAAACACGCGAACTGATCTCCGTCACTAGATCATCATCTCCCACGAGGCCCCACTTTGCTCCCTATCGTCCCACTTGTCAACCTTCTTCACCACATTGGCGCCCCCAAAACCCCCATTTGGGTCGCTCGACCCATCCCGACCCCGCTCCCCGGGCAGACGGTGGCCCGGTGGGCAGGTCGTACCATCGAGATTTCTCGGGATCCCGTGTCGATCGACCGGGTATGCGTTCGTATAGGTCCCGAGAGGACGGCAAGGTGCCGTCCCGGAAGTCGAGGAGGTCGTCATGACGCAATACCTGCTGTCGGTGCAGTACAACGAGGATCTGGAGACGCCGCCGCCGGAGGTCATGGAGCAGCTCTATGCCGACGTCGACGTCTTCAATCGCAAGCTGCAGGACCAGAGCCTCTGGGTGTTCGCAGGGGGACTCCACCCGCCATCGACGGCGACGGTCGTCGATGCAACGAGCGGTGACGTCATCACGAGCGACGGGCCGTTCGCCGAGGCGAAGGAGCAGATCGGCGGCTTCTGGGTCGTCGAGGCCCCCGACCTCGACGCGGCGCTCGCACTCGCCGCCGAGGCTTCAGCCGCTTGCCGGGGACCTGTGGAGGTGCGTCCATTCCAGGACGAGCCCGAGGCCTGAGGATTCCGGTGGGGGTCGACAACATCGACGTCGGGCGGGTGTTCCGTGACGAGTCAGGGCGAGCCGTGGCCAGTCTGGTCCGCTTCTTCGGCGACATCGACGTCGCCGAAGAAGCGGTCCAGGAGGCCTTCGAGATCGCCCTGCGGCGGTGGCCGGACGAGGGCCTGCCACCGAGTCCCGCCGGCTGGATCATCACCACTGCGCGCAACAAAGCGATCGATCGCCTGCGCCGCGAGTCCTCGCGGAAGCATCGCCACGAGCAGGCCGCTCGGCTCTACGCCAAGGCCGAGCCGATGGACGTAGGGCGCCTGGACGACGACCGACTCAGGCTGATCTTCACGTGCTGTCATCCCGCACTCTCCACCCACGCCCAGATCGCCCTGACCCTCCGGCTCATCGCAGGGCTCCAGACGTTCGAGATCGCACGGGCCTTCGTGGTCTCGGAGACGACCATGGCGCAGCGGCTCGTGAGGGCGAAGAACAAGATCCGGGCGAACAACATCCCCTACCGGGTTCCCGGCGATGCCGAGCTTCCCGACCGGCTCAGATCGGTGCTCGCCGTCGTCTACCTCGTCTTCAACGAAGGCCACACGGCGACCACCGGCGACGACCTCATTCGTACGGAGCTGTGCGCAGAGGCCGTCCGGCTGTGCAGGCTGATCGTGGAGCTGATGCCGGACGAGCCGGAGGCGCTCGGCCTGCTGGCGCTGATGTTGCTCACCGAGGCTCGCCGCCCGGCACGCGTCACCGCGGATGGCTCCCTCGTCAGGCTCGCCGATCAGGACAGGTCGGCGTGGGATGCCGGCCTCATCGCAGAGGGCCACTCCATCGTCCGTGCCTGCCTGCGGCGAGACATGCCGGGCCCCTACCAGATCCAGGCGGCCATCGCGGCCGTGCACGCCGACGCCGCCTCGGCCGGCGCCACGGATTGGGGACAGATCGTGCAGCTCTACGACCAGCTCACCGCCTGCACCCCCACTCCGATCGTGGCGCTCAACCGTGCCATCGCCATCGCCGAGCTCAACGGCCCACGAGCGGCCCTCGACATCGTCGACGGCCTCGACCTGGACGGGTACCACCTCTTCCACGCAGCGCGGGCCGACCTCCTCGAGCGGCTCGGGCGAGCCCCCGAAGCGGCGGCGGCCTTCAACCAGGCGCTCGCCCTCGTCACGAACGCCGCAGAACGAGAGCACCTCGCCAGGCGTCTCGGCGCGATGCGGCTCGGCTGAGCGCCCGGGGCGCTCGCTACCGGCGCACCCGGGAGATCGCTCGAGCGAGCATGGCGGCCACGTCGCCTGCCACATGTCTTCCGGCGGACACCACGGGGCGCCCTCCGACGACGACCTCCGTGACGTCGCTCGGCGCCGCCGCGAACACGACATGGTCCACGAGATCGGAATCTGCGGCACCCGCCAGTCGGATCGAGCCCTCGACGTCGAGCGCCACGAAGTCGGC
>DASWKR010000090.1 GCA_036396535.1 Acidimicrobiia bacterium
AGGAGCTCGTCGCTGGAGATCACCCGGCAACCGTACTCGCATCGCAGGCCTGCCCGGCGAGATATCGTCCCGGGATGATCCGGTTCGGCATCTCGAAGATGCCCCCCGAGGACGGCGGCGATGCCGACTGGCTCGACTCGCTCGTCGCCAGGGGGCACGAGGCGGTCGAGTTGCCGTTCGTGCACGGGTTCCCATGGAACGAGAAGCGGTGCGCCGCCTTCGGGAAGCTGACCGCCGAGCGGGGGATGTCGGTCTCGGTGCACGCCCCGTACTTCGCGGTGCTCACGGTCGAGGACGACGACCGCCGCAAACAGACGCTCTCGGCCCTCGAGCACACCATGAAACTCGGGAAGGCGCTCGGCGCCCACACGATCGTGGCGCACACCGGCTCGGTGTCGGACAGGTCGGCCGACCAACTCCACGACCTGGTGGCCGAGGGCCTCGCCCGGATCGAGCCGAAGGTGCGCCACCTCGGTGTCGCCCTGGGCCTCGAGACGAGCGGCACCGAGCGGGCCTTCGGATCACTCGGAGACATCGCCCTCATCGCCAAGGAGTTCGCCTTCGTGCGGCCCGTGATCGACTGGGCGCACGTCCACGCCAAGTCCGGAGGTGCGCTCACCACCAAGGAGGCGTTCGAGTCGGTGATCGGGTTCCTGCGGGCCGAGTTCCCCGGCTGGGCGATCGACCCGCTGCACACCCAGTTCACCGACAACGAGTTCGGGCCGAGAGGCGAGATCCGCCACGTCCCGTACGGCAACGGCTCATTGCGCTCCGGTCCACTCGCCGAGGCTGCGGTCGCCACCGGGCTGCGCATGATCGTCATCTCCGAGGCCAAGGAGGAGTCGAGCCACGACGCCATCCTCGACGACCTGCGGGCCAGCGAGCAGGCGGGCAGGCCGGAGCCCTCGGGCGAGGGCCGTCCGCTCGGCTCGGGGCTGATCGAGTTCCCCGAGCCGGTCACCGTCGAGCAGGAGGGCGACGGCTACTTCACCGTCGGCCTCGATCGCCAGGTCCGCCTGTCCAACCCCGACAAGGAGTTCTTCCCGGCCGACGGCTATACCAAGGGCGACCTCGTCTCCTATTACGCCTCGATCGCCCCCGTCCTCCTCCCGCATCTCCAGGGTCGGGCGCTCTCGATGGCTCGCTATCCCGACGGGGCGACGGGACCGTTCTTCTACGAGAAGCAATGCCCGGTCCATGCCCCCGACTGGATCGTGCGAGCCCCGATCCACTCGAGCCACCGGGGCGAGCCGATCGAGTTCTGCACGGCTCCCGACAAGGAGTCGCTCATGTGGGTCGCCAACCTCGGGTGCATCGAGATGCACCCCTGGCTGAGCAGGGTGGAGCGCTTCGATCAGCCGGACTTCGCCATCTTCGACCTCGACCCCCAGGAAGGCTGCACGTGGGACCAGGTGGTCTACGTCGCCGGACTCGTCAACGTGCTGCTGGAGCGCCTCGGCCTCGCCGGCTACCCGAAGCTGTCCGGGGCGACGGGCATCCACATCTACGTGCCGATCGATCCGCTCTACGACTACGGCCGGGTCCGCCGGTTCGTCGAGACCCTCGGCAGGATGATCGCATCGGCCGACCCGGAGAACGCCACGATGCAATGGGACATCCCCAAACGCGGCCCCAAGGTGTTCATCGACCACAACCAGAACGTCGCCGGCAAGACGATCGCCTCGGTCTACTCGGTGAGACCCGAGCAAGCGGCGCCGGTGAGCACTCCGGTCCTGTGGAAGGAGCTCGACACGGTGAAACCGACCGACTTCACGATGGCGACGATCTGGGAGCGGCTCCGCCAGTACGGCGACCTGTTCGCCCCGGTGCTCACGGGCGGCCAGCGGCTCGAAGGCCCGGAGGCGGCCTTAGGGCTGTGACCCGGTGGCCACGGCGCCCCCGGTCGCCGACCAGTCGCTCCATGATCCCGGGTAGAGGATCGGCTCGGCTCGCCCGGCGAGGCGCATCGCCAGGATGTCGTGGCAGGCGGTGACGCCGCTGCCGCAGTACACGACCACCTCGCCGTCCGGATAGAGGCCGGCGAGGGCCTCGGCCGGCCTGAAGCGCAGCGTCGTGTCGAGGTTGTCGGAGTACGGGACGTTGATGGCGGTCGGGATGTGCCCGGCGGCGGCGTCGACCGGCTCCCGCTCGCCCCGGTAGCGGTCGGCGTCGCGGGCGTCGACGAGGGCGACCGAGCCGATGCGCCCCTGCAACTCGTGGCGGTCGATCGTGCGGGTGAGGGGATCCTCGACCGCGAATCTCGCCGCCGGGCGCTCCGGCACCGCACTCGTGGTCGGCAGCCCCGCCTCGACCCAGGCGGTCAGGCCGCCGTCGAGGACCGCGGCGTCCTCGTGGCCGAGCCAGCGGAGCATCCACCACAGCCGGGCTGCGACGGCACCCCCGCGGTCGTCGTAGGCGACGACGGACATGTCGCTTCCGACACCCTTGCTCTCGAGCGTCGCCGCCAACGACTCCCGGGCGGGCAGGGGATGGCGCCCCGGCCCTTCCGGTGCGGACAGCTCGTGCTCCAGGTCGACGAACACGGCTCCCGGGATGTGCGACTCGGCATAGGCGGCGCCGCCCCGTTCCGGTTCGCCGAGGTACCAGCGGCAGTCTGCGACGAGGACGCGTGGTTCCAGGAGATGATCGGCGAGCCAGGCGACGGTCACCAGGCCGTCGGTCAAGCCGTTCCCTCGACGGCGTGTCGCGGCGCCGGCAGGAGCCCGCGGGGGGCGGCGGCCGCCTCCCATGGGCGGGCGATCACGTGCCACGCCAGCACGATGGTCGGCAGGGGAACCGCCAGCGTCATGTCGAACCGAATGGTGTTGTAGGAGAACAACGACCCGGTGATGGCGGCGATCGGCGCACCCCCGACCGCCAGCATCCAGCGGCGCGGCACGGGATGGCTCACGAGCTGGTAGGCGAACCCCGTCCCGGTGATGTCCCATCGCCTTCCCCACCAGGAGCGGCGGGTGACCCTGGCGAACTCGGAGTCGGGACCGTCGATCGCCCGGACGACGGATGAGCCGCTCGGCTCGAGGAGCCAGCGGGTGCCGTCCGGGAACGACACGGTCGACACGTGGAGGCGTCCGAACCGCTCGAGGGAGGCGATCGGCTGCCCGTTCGACAGCAGAGCCCATCTGTTGGAGAACCACGGGCTCACCATCTCGGCCGACCCGTAGAGCACCTGCTGTGTCGGTCGCTGCGCCATATGGTGGCAACGGTACTAGGGGGGCGTCACCCCGGACTCCTTCGGCGGCCGACCGTCCGTTACCGTGGCCCCGATGCAGCTCCACCTCATCGACGGCACCTATGAGCTCTTCCGGGCCCACTTTGGGCAGCCGGCCAGGTCGGCGCCGGACGGCTCGTCGATCCAGGCGACCTACGGCATCGTGGCGGCGACGCTCGGGCTGCTCGACCTACCCGAGGTGACCCACGTCGCCGCCGCCTTCGACACGGTGATCGAGTCGTTCCGTAACGACATGTTCCCCGGATACAAGACGAGCGCCGGCATGGACCCCGAGCTGCTCGCTCAGTTCCCGGTCGCCGAGGACGCCATGCGGGCGATCGGCGTGACCGTCTGGTCGATGATCGAGTGGGAGACGGACGACGCCATCGCCACCGCGGCGGTGCGTTGGGCCGACGACTTCGACAAGGTCGTGGTCCACAGCCCCGACAAGGACATGTTCCAACTGTACGGGCACCCCACGGTCGTCGGATACAACCGGCGGGAGCAGGCTTTCATCGACGCCGACGACGTCGTCGCCAAGTTCGGCATCGGCCCCGGCTCGATCCCCGATTACCTGGCCCTGGTCGGCGACAGCGCCGACGGATACCCCGGCCTTCCCGGATGGGGGGCGAAGAGCACATCGGCGGTCCTCGCCGAATACGGGCGCATCGAGGACATCCCGGACGACGCAGCCGAGTGGGGCGTCGCCGTGCGGGGAGCGGCCAACCTGGCGGCCACCCTGGCCGCCGGTCGGGCCGAGGCGGCGCTCTACAAGGACCTCGCCGTGCTCCGCACCGACGTCCCGCTCGCCGAGACGATCGAGGACCTCGAATGGCACGGCGTCCCCCGCTCCGAGTTCGAGGCGATGTGCGAGGCACACGGGTTCACGCAGCTGCGCTCGCGGCCGAGGCGCTGGCGGGCCTGACCCGGATTCAGACACGACAGAGGGGCCGCCGCTCGGGCGGCCCCTCCGTCGCCGAGGGACCTCGAAGGTGGTGAGGTTCCAGCCGGAATGTCGCCTCGCCACGCTCCTTGAGATCAGGTCTGCCTGGTCAGTGCCCGTTCGGTCCCACGGGATCGAGGGCCTTCGGATCCACCACCTGCTCCCGGAACACGAACTCGGGGTAGGCGCTCACCCCGTGCTCCGATCGGTCGAGCCCGGACACCTCCTCCTCGGGGGACACGCGAATCCCGACGAGGACGTCGACGAGCTTGAACACCAGCAGGCTCGTGACGAGCGACCAGGCGATGATGGCGAACGCCCCGACGGCCTGGTTGGCGAGGGTGACGCCGTCCCCGGCCGCGAAGATCCCGACCGCCAGCACGCCCCACAGTCCGGCGGTGCCGTGCACCGAGATGGCTCCCACCGGGTCGTCGATGCCGATCCGGTCGAGGAAGACGACCGAGCCGACCATGATCACGCCGGCGATGAGGCCGACGAGCACCGATCCTCCGAAGCCGATGGAAGCGGTCCCGGCCGTGATGCCGACGAGGCCGGCGAGCACGCCGTTCAGGGTGAACCCCGGATCCGGCTTCCCGTGGAGGATCCACGACGTGAACATCGCCCCGACGGCTCCGGCACACGCAGCCAGCGTCGTCGTGACCGCCGGGTATGCGATGTCCGCCCCGACCGACCCGAGCGTCGAGCCGGCGTTGAAGCCGTACCACCCGAACCAGAGCACGAAGACCCCGAGCGCCCCCCTGGTGAGCGAGTGCCCGGGGATGACCCGCGGCCTGCCGTTCTCGTCGTACTTTCCGATCCGGGGGCCGACGACGAGGACGCCTGCGAAGGCCGCCACCCCTCCGAGCAGGTGGACGACCCCCGACCCGGCGAAGTCGAGGTAGCCGAGCTCGAAGAGCCACCCTCGGCCGTCCCAGACCCAGTGGGTGACGACCGGATAGATGATCGCCGTGATGAACGGCGTGTAGATCAGGTACGAGATGAACTTGACCCGCTCGGCGAGCGCCCCCGACACGATGGTCGCCGCCGTCGCCGCGAACACGACCTGGAAGAACCACTCGGACGCTCGGGAAGCGTCGTCGAAGAAGAACACCTCTCCGTAGGCGAACCACCCACCGACCGACGTGCCTCCGTACGCCAACGCGAAGCCGATCGCCCAGTAGACGATCCCGCCCACGGCGAAGTCCATCAGGTTCTTCATGATGATGTTCCCGGCGTTCTTGGCCCTGGTGAACCCGGCCTCGACGAGCGCGAAACCCGCCTGCATGAACATCACGAGGGCGGCCGCCAGCACGAGCCACATCTCGTTGGCGGCCGTCGCCACCTCTTCGATCGTCTGGGCGCTGGCCGTTCCCGCCAGCGGCCCGGCCGTCATCACCGCCAGCAACGCCGTTCCCGTCAGCAATCTGCGTCTCATGTCGTTCTCCCTCTCCGTACAGCCGACGAGTGGGACCGTACGGGGGACGGATTTCGCGCCGGTCAACGGAGCTTTACGGGTGGGCGAACGGCGCGTTTCCGACCGGTTACGCGCCAGGGGCCTCAGGGAGTGGGTTGGCGAGCCTCAGGTCCGCCCAGCGGGCAGGAACGATGGTCCTCACCCGCCACGGCAGGCGGGGGACCGCCATCCGCATCAGGGCGAAGTTGGCGTCGAGGAGTCGCTGCTTGGGCGGCGTCCAGCCGAACCCGTACAGGTCGCGCACCGCCGGTGGGAGCGTCCCGACGGCGGCGAAGGCGACGAACTTCCACAGTGGCTTGATCCTGGCGGGCACCGCCGACGTCGTGATGAGGTCGGCGACCTCACGCGAGACGTCCGTCACCCGCAACCGCCCGCACGTCGTCATGTCGTCCACGTAGCGGGTCGTGTCGGCGAACGTCGCCGGCACGAAGTCCCGTGGCAGCATGAGAAGCTCGGCGGCCGTCTTGTTCTCCTCGTGGTATCGGTCCTTCTCGGGCGCCGACAGGGGCTCCACGGTGAGCTCGAAGAAGGCGATGGTGCTCACCTCGAGGGCGGCGTGGACCCACAAGAGTTGCTCGTAGTCGAGGGCGTCGTACCACTCGCCGGTCACCTCGTCGACGCCGTTGATCACCCGGTGCAGCTTGTTGATCCGCTCGGCTGCCTCGCCGGCGGCCCGCTCGCCTCCGAACGTGATGAGGTTC
>DASWKR010000091.1 GCA_036396535.1 Acidimicrobiia bacterium
CTGATAGCGCGGCCCGTCAGCCTCTCGGTGGGTTCACTGCGCGCTTAGCGTGCGCTACGGTGATCGTTGGTCGCGGTCCTTCCTGTTATCGGCGCCACCCCTGTCGGCCTTTACCGCTCGCCGACAGTCTAATGAGCAACCCGCCCAATGCCTACCCATCTTCCCGCCCTTAGGCGAGTGCGTCGGTGTCAGTGCATCGACGGCACCAGAGCCGACCGCAGGATGAGCGTGAGGAACATGGCTTGCCCGTCCTGGCGGTGGTTGAAGCGCCACGTGTACTCGTTCAGGTAGCCGAGCAGGTGCTTGGCGGAGACGGCGTGGTAGACGCCTCCGATGCCGCGCTTCACGAGTGACCAGAAGTTCTCGATGCTGTTGGTGTGCACGTCGCCGTCCACGTACACGCCGGACTTGTGACGGATACGGTGATGTGTGTAGCCCTGCTTGCCGAGATGGACGTACGTCGTGTACTCGTCGGTGTAGATCGTTGTCTCGGGCAGGACGTGCTTGGCGATGTACGGGTCGAGCGTGATCCGACTTGTGTCCTCGACCGGGTAGGCGACGACCCGTCCACCACGTTCGACCATCCCGAACACGGCAGTCTTGGTGTCCTCGACGATGCGTGGCCTGCCGGGGCGCCCGGTGCGGACCACGCCACCGATCCACGTCTCGTCCATCTCGACCTCACCCGACAGCACGTCGTCGCCCTGGGTCATCAGTTCGGTGCGGATCAGGTGGAACATGCGCCACGCCGTCTTGTATGTCACACCCAGCTCTCGCTCTAGCTGCTTGGCGGAGATGCCGCATCGAGTGCTCGTCATCAGGTAGATCGCATAGAACCACAGGTGTAGCGACGTCGAGGACTTGTGATAGATCGTCCCTGCCGTCGGGTGCAGGTGCGTCCCGCACGCCGTGCACGTCCATGACTGGCGCTGCTGGGCCGTCTCGTACCGCTTGAACGCCCGCTCCACGCCACACTGCGGGCAGCGGGCGTGTACGCCGTCCTCCGAGTAGCGGGTGCGCCACAGCCATTGCAGGCACGTCTCGTCATCCGGGAAGTCACGGACGAACTCGACGATCGAGTACTGTGACTCCGAAGACGCGGCTCGCTGCGGGTTCTTACGGTTCGCGGGTGGCATGTGGGCATTATCGCACACACACCCTATACAGTCAAGGGATAGTTCTCTCGATTTTTCGCGACCCCGCTCAGCCTCATTGATGTCAACTGGTGCCATCTGATATCTGTCCACTGTGACAGATCGTCAGACAGCGCCCGGGAACATCCGCCGTGATGATCGTCCTCCCATCCCGTCGGACTCCGCGCCATCCCCGGGCGCTGTCGGATCTGTCGCCGTCAGACGCACCGCGATGCGGCGGCCGACCATCACGCCACTCGTGTGGGACGTCGGCCCCCAACTCGGCGTGCCGGCGTCGCATCCATACGTGCGCACGTTCTGGACGCCGGTGATCGGACCGGGAGCGGTCGCGGATCTGCTGAGACTCGCCACCGCAGCATCCCGCGGCCGCTCCCTGCCGCGGCCGCTCCACATTGCGACCCTGGTGACGCACGGGCTGGTACACGCCACCGCCGGGGACGTCAGAGTCAGGCTCGTCATCCCATATCTCGACGCCGCAACGGAGGCGTTGCTCCATCCCCGCCTCAAGCGTGATCACCGGCTGGCGATCCGGACCAGGAGTGGCTGAGTACGCTCCGTCCATGAGCGCGACCGCATTCGAGGCCGTCCGGCCCGCCGCCGCCGCGCTGTCCGGCTGCACTGGGATCCTCGTCTTCACCGGAGCGGGCATCTCGACCGAGTCCGGCATCCCGGACTTCAGAGGCCCGGAAGGGCTGTGGACGAAGCTCGACCCAGCTCTCTACACCATCCAGAACTACCTCGACGACGAGGAGTTCCGGATGATGCGGTGGGAGCAGCGATTCGGGACGGCGCAAGCGGCATACGACCCGAACCCGGCCCACCACGCCGTGGTCCGGCTCTGGGAGTCGGGGAGGATGGTCGGCTGCGTGACGCAGAACATCGACGGGCTCCACCAGGCAGCCGGACTGCCTGCCGACGCGGTCGCCGAGCTCCACGGCAACACGGGAGGCTACGTGTGCTGGGACGACGACCACCCGGCGACCACCGAATCGCTCTTGGAACGCTGGGAAGCCGGCGAGAGAGACCCTCGGTGCTCGATGTGCGGCTCGGTGATGAAGCCGACCATCGTCATGTTCGGTGAGGCGCTCCCGGAGGGCGAAGTCGTCAGGGCGCAGGGCTGGACCGACGACGCCGATGCGGTGATCGTCGTCGGCTCGACGCTCGGCGTGTACCCGGCTGCCCTGTTCCCGCTCGAGATCGCCGCCCGCGGCGACCCGGCGATCATCATCAACCAGGGCGACACGGACCACGAGGGCGTCGCAACCATCCGGCTCCACGGCAGGGCGGGAACCCTCCTCCCCGCATTGGTGGATCGTCTCGTCACGGCCTGATCGGCCGCTACCCTCGGGGTCGAGCACCAGGAGGCGCAGCACCCGTGCCGCAGGACTACCGGAGCCTGGTCGCCGGCGCCAAGGCGCAGATCAGGGAGATCGCATGCGACGACCTGGCGGGTCGACTCGACGCCGTCCAGGCGATCATCGACGTCCGCGAGCCTGAAGAGCACGCCCAGGGCATCATTCCCGGCGCCCACCTCGTCCCGAGAGGGATCCTCGAGTCGAGCATCGCCGCCAAATGCCCCGACCCCGCCACCGAGATCGTCCTCTACTGCGCAGTCGGGGCCAGGTCGGCGCTGGCGGCCAAGGCGTTGCAGGAGATGGGCTACGGCAACGTGAGCTCGCTCGAAGGGGGCTTCGCAGCGTGGAAGGCCTCGGGTCGGGAATGGCGGACTCCGGGCGGCCTGACGGCCGACCAGCGTGCCCGGTACAGCAGGCACGTGTTGCTCCCCGAGATCGGCGAGAGTGGCCAGGAGCGCCTCCTCGACGCCAAGGTCATGCTCCTCGGAGCGGGGGGCCTCGGATCGCCGGCCGCGATGTACCTGGCAGCCGCCGGGGTTGGGACCCTAGGCATCGTCGACTTCGACACGGTCGATCTCTCCAACCTGCAGCGACAAATCCTCCACAACCTCGAGCAGGTCGGTCGCCTCAAGGTCGACTCGGCGACTGAGACCCTTCGGGCGCTCAACCCCGACGTGAAGATCGAGCCGTACGCCGAGCGGCTCACGGCGGCGAACGCCGTCGACCTGATGTCCGGGTACGACGTCGTGATCGACGGGGCGGACAACTTCCCCACCAGATACCTCGTCAACGATGCCTCGATGCACACCCGCACTCCCGTCGTTCACGGGTCCATCTTCCGCTTCGAAGGGCAGGCGACGGTCTTCGCTCCTTACGGCGGCCCGTGCTATCGCTGCCTGTTCCCGCTCCCCCCTCCCGCCGAGCTCGCCCCTTCGTGTGCCGAAGCCGGAGTGCTCGGGGTTCTGCCCGGGATCATCGGCTCGATCCAGGCGCTCGAAGCCATCAAGCTCGTGCTCGGGATCGGAGAGACCTTGGTCGGGCGCCTCCTCACGTACGACGCCCTCGACGAGTCCTTCCAGACCCTCAACCTGCGCCGGGATCCGGGATGCCCCGCCTGCGGCGACGAGGCATCGCCTCCGCCTCTCGTCGACTACGACGACGCCTGCGCCCCGGCGTAGATTCGGTCCCCTCGCCTGCTCGGGCTCGACTGCCGAGCGTCTCAGCCGACCGGAAGCGCTCCCGTCGAGGCATCCTGCCCGACTGCCGGAGCGCGAGTCGGGTCCCCGACGAGGGGCATGGCGAGGCTGAAGCTCGTCCAGTCGTCCTGGCGGTGGTACTCGAGGTCCCCGCCCATACGGCGGGCCAGGTCACGCGAGATCGAGAGACCGAGGCCGATCGGCTCCGGCTGCCCCGGCCGCGACCCGCCGGCGAAGGGCTGGAAGAGCCGGTCGATCATCCCGTCCGGGACGGGCTCCCCGTCGTTGCTGATGACGATGACGGCGTACCCGCGCCTCTGCGAAACGGACACGTCGATCGCCGACCTTCCATAGCGGAGCGCGTTGCGAAGCAGGTTGCGCACGATCTGGCGCACGCGCAGCGAATCGCCGAGGCACTCGCCCAGGTCGGGAGCGATGGTCAGACGCATCCCGTCGGGGTGCGGCAGCCCGGCGGCGACCCGGTTGACCTCGTAGTCGAGGTCGACGACGAGCGACTGCACCGTCAGGGCGTCTGCGGAGATCTGGCCCGCCGTGAGGTAGTCCTCGACTAGACGGGCGAGCTCGGCCGCCTCGTTACGAGCCGTGCCGATCATCTCGTCGATCTCACCGACCTCGAAGCTTGCTCGCTCGGTGACGACCAGGTCGAGCATGCCGACGACCGCGGTCAGCGGTGTCCGCAGCTCGTGGCTGACGCTGGCGAGGAAGCTGTCCTTCTCGGCGGTCGAGTTGCGGAGGCGCTCGATCTCACGCTGGGCGTCACGCCTCGCCGCGCCCCCGACCATGACACCTGCAAACGCCAGACCGGCCGCCACCCCGGCGAAGACCAGCCCGGCCGGCGTCGAGACGAGCGCGACGAAGACGCCTGCCAAAGCGCACATTGCCGCTCCCGACCAGATCGCGACTGTGTGACGTCGAGCTCGGCGCACCTGGTTGACGAGCATCGTCCCCTCGAGCTTCACCAACAGAACATCGGCACTGAGGCGCCGATTGTTGAGCGACGCTCAATCGGCGGCCAGGTCCTCGACGAGGGCGACGAGTGTCCTCACCCCGAACCCGGTAGCGCCCTTGGAGAGGTAATGCTCCGCCTTCGACGATCGGGCCGGGCCTGCGATGTCGAGGTGGGCCCACGGTGTCTCGCCGACGAACTCCGAGAGGAGCAGTGACGCCGAGATGGCACCCCCGTACCTCTCCCCCGTGTTCTTCATGTCGGCGATCTCCGAGTCGATGTGGCTGCGGTACTCCCTCTCCAGTGGCATGCGCCAGAGCTTCTCGCCGGCTCGAGCAGCCGCCGCCAGCACCCTGTCGGCAACGCCGTCGTCATTGCTCCACATCCCCGCGATGCTCGGCCCGAGCGCGATGGCGCACGAACCCGTGAGCGTCGCCACGTCGACGACGATGTCGGGTTCACGCTCGACGGCGAGTGACAGTCCGTCTGCGAGGATGAGGCGGCCCTCGGCGTCCGTGTTGAGCACCTCGATGGTCTTGCCGTTGCGGGCTGTGAGGACGTCTCCGGGTCTCTGCGCCTTGCCGCCCGTCATGTTCTCGGTGAGCGGGGCGATCCCGATCACCCGCACCCGGAGCTCGAGCTCGGCGACCGCCTGCAGCGTGGCGAACACGGCAGCCGCGCCTGACATGTCCGTCTTCATCGTCTCCATCGAAGCCGCCGGCTTGATGGTGAGGCCACCGCTGTCGAAGACGATCCCCTTGCCGACGATGGCGACAGTCGTGGCTGCGCCCACCGGGTCGTACTCGATGACGACCATCCGCGCCGGTTGATCGGATCCCGCGTTGACGGCGGCGAGCCCGCCGAAGCCCTCCTCGAGGATCTCGTCCTCGGTGTACACCCTGATCGTCAGTCCGTTGGCCGAGGCGATCTCCTCGGCTCGAGCGGCCAGCATCGCAGGAGGCTTGGCAACGGCAGGCTCGTTGATCAGGTCCCTCGCCAGCGCCACCGCGGCGGCGATGATCGTGCCGTGGGAGATCGCAACCCGGGTTTCCGTCGCGTCGTCGGCGCCCGCCAGCACGAAGTCTTCGGTCAACGGCGGCTTCGCCTCGCTCTTGTATTTGTCGAACCGGTATTGCCCGAGATGCGCTCCGAATGCGACCGCTTCGACGGCGCCGTCGATGTCGACGGCATGGAGCGTCGTCACGATACGAGTGTCTCTCGCCGTCGCCCTCGCCACGGTGCCTGCCGCCCTCCTGAGGCTCTCGGCGTCGGCTTCCTCACCGAGGCCGACGAAGACCACACGGCCGTAGGGAAGGGCGCCTGCCGTGGGGACCTCGAGGAGTTGCCCCGCCTTTCCGGTGAACTCCTGGGCGTCGAATTGGCCGGCGACCCAGTCACCGAGCGAGTCGACCGCCCACTCCGCACCCGGTCCCCACGTCAGGTCCGCCAGGACCGGCACGGCGAGCACGTCGCCCTCGTTGGCCTCGATGGGTTCGCCTGGGACGATCTGCATCAATGCTCCTCGCGTCTCGGTGCCCCGAGGATCCTACGGTGGGAAGGCGACCAGCCTGCCGAGCACGACGGCCCCGAAGGCGGTGAGCGTCGCCAGGTAGCTCAGCCCTGTCGCCGCCATCACGCCGGTGTACCGCTTCTCCCGGAGGGCCAACCACACCCCGACGACGAGGACCGCCGAGGTCGCCGCCAGTACGACGAATGCCCAGCCCATCACGGCGTCGCTGGCTTGCCATCCGAAGGCTCCCTCGGTCGCCAGGTAGGCGACGTCGAGCACGAGACCCACGCCTCCGGCAGCGGTGAGGGCCCGCAGCGACCAGCGAGGCAGGCGAGGGTCGATGAGGAACCAGTGGCCGAGCATCATCTCGGAGGTGATCCCGCCGAGGAACAGTGCTCCCGTGGCGACCGGGAGCACGGGCGATCGCGCCGCGGCTCCCGCCGCGAACACGAAGCCGGCGGCGGCCAACAGTCCCGAAGCGATCCGAGGCGACCGGGCGGCCCCGCCTGCCAGCACGGAGAGACCGATCGCAACCCATGCGGCGCCGCCCACTCCTGCAGCCGCGGCCGGCAAGCCGAACAGGGCGATCACGGCCGCCGCCAGCCATGCGTACCCCGGCCCGACGACGCGCCACCACGCCACGACGGCCGCCCCGAAAGCGAGGCCCGTCACCCACAGGGCGAGCAGAAGCGGCGGGCCGACGTCCATTCCCGGCCGGTCTCAGCGGCCCGACAACCAAGCGGCGAGCCGCTCGGCCACCGCCTCTGCGGTGAGCCCGAGGCGCTCGGCGATCTCCTCCCAGGGCGCAGACTCCCCGAAGTGATCGATGCCGATGTTGCAGCCGTCAGGGCCCGTGATGCCGGCCCAGCCGAAGGTGGCGGCTGCCTCGAGCGAAGCGACCGGGAGCCCTTCACCGAGGACGGCGGACCGCTCGTGGTCGGGGCGCGCCGCGAACGCCTCGACGCAGGGCATCGAGACGACGCGCAGCGACACTCCACGGTCCTCGAGGATGCCGGCGGCTGCCAGGGCGACGGACAGCTCGGATCCGGTGGCGACGACCACTGCGTCGCCGCCGCGGCGGGCGACGTACGCCCCTTCGGCCACGACGGATGGGTCGATGTCCTCGTCCGGGACCGGGACGTTTTGGCGGGACAGCACGATCGCCGTCGGGCCCTCCAGACGGTTGACCGCCACCTGCCACGCCCCGGCGACCTCTCCGGGTGTCGCCGGGCGGACCACCCACAGGTTCGGAATCGCCCGCAGGGCGGCGAGATGCTCGACCGGCTGGTGGGTCGGGCCATCCTCACCGAGGAACACGGAGTCGTGGCTCCACACCCACACACTCGGCAGCTCCATCAACGCTGAGAGGCGAACGGCACCCCGCATGTAGTCGGAGAACGTCAGGAACGTCGACCCGAAGGCCCGCAGCCCACCGTGGAGCGTGATCCCATTGACGATGGCGCCCATCGCATGCTCTCGCACCCCGTAGCGAACGTTGCGGCCGGAGCGATCGTCGGACGCGAAGTGACCCGCCCCGGCGTACTCCGACTTCGTGGAACCGGCCAGGTCGGCTTCGCCCGTGAGCACGTCGGGGCGCACGTCGCACAGTTGCTGGATGACCGCGCCGGACATCGCTCTGGTCGCCACGGCCTTGCCGGGTTCGTACGACGGCGCCGCTAGCTTCACCGGCTGCGGGTCGTGATGGCCGTGCCACGCCGATGCGAGGGCGCCGTCGGCGGAGCCGATCATGTCCAACCGCCGCTCCCACTCGCTGCGCGCCTGCTGTCCCCGCTCCATGGCGTGGTGAAAGAAGTCGTAGACCTGTCCGGGAACGTGAAATGGCGCCAGCTCCCATCCGAGCGCTTCTCGCGTTCTCGAGACCTCTTCCTCACCGAGCGGGCTCCCATGCGCCGAGGCCGTGTCTTGCTTCGCCGGGCTGCCGAATCCGATGTGGGTCTTGCAGTCGATGAGCGTCGGCCGGTCGGTCGCGGCAAGGGCGACGTCGATGGCTCCCGAGACGGCGGCTCGGTCGTGGCCGTCGACCGTGACCGTGTGCCACCCGTAGGCCTCGAAGCGTTGCACGACGTTCTCGGTGAGCGTCCACGCGGCCGGGCCCTCGAGCGTGATGGCGTTGTCGTCGTAGAAGGCGACCAGCTTGCCGAGCCTCCAGTGGCCGGCGAGCGAGGCGGCTTCGGACGTGATGCCCTCCATCAGGTCACCGTCGGAGCAGAAGACGTAGGTGTTGTGGTCGACGAGATCGTCACCGAAGCGGGCGTTGAGATGTGCCTCGGCGAGCGCCATCCCGACCGCGGTGCCGAACCCCTGGCCGAGCGGGCCGGTGGTCGTCTCGATTCCACGGTGGTGGTCGACCTCTGGATGCCCGGGAGTCGGCGATCCCCACTGCCTGAAGTTCTCGATGTCGTGCATGGTGATGTCGAAGCCGCTCAGGTGGAGCAGCGCGTACAGCAGCATCGAGCCGTGTCCGTTCGACACCACGAACCGGTCGCGGTCGGGCCACGTCGGGTGCTGCGGGTCGACCTTCAGGTAGTGACCCCACAGCACGGTGGCGATGTCCGCCATCCCCATCGGCATGCCCGGGTGACCGCTGTTGGCCTTCTGGACGGCGTCCATGGCCAGCACCCTGATCGTGTCCGCCGCGAGCTTCTCCGTCATCGAGCTCGCCCTGCGACGAACGGCGCTCCGGTCGTCACGCCGGCGAGGGCTCGGTGCCATCCGGCTCGACGAGCTTGCCGCGGGCCCGCACCATGGCCACCACCTTGTCCTGCAGCTTCTCGAGGCGCTCGGGCGTGAGACGGCTCCCGAACTTCTCGGCGAGCTTGTCACGCAGCTCCGGCTCGGTGAGGCCTTCGAACTTCTGACGTCTCACGACGCGGGCGACGGCGTACGCGATCGCCCCGACGATGCCCAGCTTCACGAGGGTCTTCATGACTTTCTCCTTCTCTCAGTCGACGACGACCAGGTCACGATTCGAGGCGTTGAGCCTCTCGCAACCGTCATCAGTGCAAACGGCTATGTCCTCGATACGGACGCCGAACCGGCCCGGCAAGTAGATGCCGGGCTCGATCGAAAACGTCATTCCGGGCTCGAGGAGTCTCTCGTTGCCGTCCACGAGGTACGGCTCCTCGTGGACGTCGAGCCCGATCCCGTGCCCCAGCCGGTGAATGAACCGCTCTCCCCAGCCGGCGGCTTCGATCACGGCGCGCGCCGCCGCGTCGACCTCTCCACACGCCACCCCGGGACGTGTCGCCCGAACACCAGCCTCTTGTGCCGCAGCTACCACGGCGTGCACCTCGGCCTGCTCGGCGGTCGGCTCGCCGACGACGAACGACCGGGTCGTGTCGGACTGGTAGCCCCCGACGGGGCCTCCGAAGTCGACGACGACGACGTCACCCGGCCCGATGAGACGCTCGCCTGGTTCGTGGTGGGGCGACGCTCCGTTCGGTCCGGATGCGACGATGGCGAAGTGGGACATCTCGGCGCCCTCCTCGACGGTCATCGCGCCGACCTCCTGCGAGAGGCGGCGCTCTGTCTTGCCGGAGAACCTGTGCTTCTCGAGGCGCACTGCGACGCGGTCGACCCCGGAGGCGGCGGCGCGTAACCGGTCGATCTCGGCCGGCTCCTTGACGATGCGTAGCTGCTCCATCAACGGCCCGGCCGGGATCATCCGAGTGGCCGGCAGCTCGACCTGGAGCTCGAGGACGAAACGCGCCCATGTCTCGTCCGAGACGGCGGCCGTGGCGGCTCCGGCGGCCAGCCCAGCCACGATCGACACGGGGCTCTCGGTCTCGCGCCACGGCCGGACTCGGAACACCCCGGCGAGGGCGTCCACCCGTGGCGCCTCCAACTCGGGGACGACGAGGATGGCTTCGTCGTCTGCCCGAACGACGGCCATCGTGAGCCGCTCGTTCTCGACCGCCCGATAGCCGAGCAGATAGGGCAGATCACTGCCCACGGACAAGAGGAGCGCGTCCACGCCTCGTTCCGCCATGCGCCGCCGGGCGGCATCGAGCCGCGCCGCCAAGTCGAATGTCATGACGCCGCCTCCACCGCGTCCCTGGCGTGGTAAGACGACCGCACGAGCGGGCCCGCCTCGACGTGCGCCAGTGCCAGCCGCTTCCCCTCTGCCGTATAGCGGGCGAACTCGTCCGGGTGGACGTAGCGGTCGATGAGGCGATGACGTGGCGTCGGCCGGAGATACTGGCCGATCGTGACGATGTCGACGCCGACGGCCCGCATGTCGGCGAGCGCTCCCATGACCTCGGGCTCGGTCTCTCCCATGCCGACGATGAGCCCTGACTTCACGAACCCGTCGGGGTTGAGCCACTTCGCCCTCGCGAGGAGGGCGAGAGACCGGCCGTAGCTGGCCGCGGTGCGGATGTCGCGTTGGAGGCGGAGGACGGTCTCCGTGTTGTGGTTGAGGACCTCGGGTCGCTCCGCCATCACCGTCTCGAGGGCGGCGCGGTCCCCCTTGAAGTCCGGGATGAGCACCTCGACGTCGCAATGCTCCAGCCTCGCCTCCACTCTGGCGCGGATCTCCTTGATCGTCTGGGCGAACACCCACGCACCCCCGTCCGGGAGGTCGTCGCGATTCACGGAGGTCAGCACCGCGTGGCGAAGCCCCATGGCGTCGACCGCTTCGGCGGCCCTACTCGGCTCGTCGGCGTCGACCTCGCCGGGTCGCCCCGTCGTCACGTCGCAGAAGGCGCATGCCCTAGTGCATCGGTCGCCGAGAAGCATGAGGGTTGCCGTGCCTTGGCTCCAGCACTCGTAGATGTTCGGACATTTCGCCTCCTCGCACACCGTGTGGAGGCTCTTGTCGCGCATCAGCGACTTGAGGTGGCGGTATCCGTCGGTGTCGGTCGTGGCGCGCACCTTCATCCACTCCGGGCGCTCCGGCTCGCCCGCCAGTATCCCGCGGATCGTGATCGGCACGGTCGATGGATCGCGCCCGGCGAACACCCCGGCCGCCAGCATCGCGTCCACGTCGTACGAGCGCTTCCTCGTCCCGCGGGCGAAGGCGCCGAACTGGACGTCTGTCGGGTCGGCGCCGAAGAGCTCCCGGGCGTGGCGCACGAGCCGCTCCGTCACCTCCTCGAGCGACACCTGCCTGGCGAGCAGCTGCGACATCGACGTGACCGGACGGTCGGGGATGCCGCACGGCACGATGCTCCCGAAGTACGCCAGGTCGGTTGCGACGTTGAGAGCGAAGCCGTGCATGGACACGCCCCGAGAGATCCGCACGCCGATGGCGGCCACCTTGCCTCGAGCCGTCCACACGCCCGTGTAGCCGTCCTCCGCCCATGCGTCGATGCCGAACTCGCCGAGCAGCGACACGAGCATCCTCTCGATCCGCCGTACGTGGCCGACCATGTCGTAGCCGCCGGAGAGGGCGGGAACGGCCAGGATCGGATACCCGACGAGCTGCCCCGGGCCGTGATAGGTGATGTCGCCGCCGCGATCGACGTGATGCACCTCGGCGTCGACTGCGCTCAATGTGTCGTCTCCGACGAGGAGGTTCGATCCGTCTCCGTTGCGGCCGATGGTGTAGACGTGCGGATGCTCGACGAGCAGCAGATAGTCGTCTCGAGTGCGCCCCGTCACTCTTCCCTCCCAGAAGGCCCGCTGCAGGTCCCAGGCCTCGTCGTATGGCAGCCTGCCCAGCCAGCGGACCCGGACCGCTTCTGTGTCCGGGATCGGACGGGTCACGTCAGCTCCTGCTCCCAGTCCCAGGTCTCGAGGTTCGCTTTCATCCGGCTGAGGAACAGCACGGCAGTCGACCCGTCGAACGCCCTGTGGTCCCATGTCAGGCTCAAGTATCCGATGTGGTGGATGGCGATGGCGTCCGAGCCGTCAGGCAGCGTGATCACCGTCGGGCGCTTGGCGACGGTGTCCGTCGAGAGAATGGCCACGTTGGGGACGTTGATGATCGGCGCCGTCATGAACGATCCGTACGGCCCTGGGTTCGTGATCGAGAACGTCGAGCCCGAGATGTCGTCGGGATCGAGCTTCCCGTCGCGGGCCTTGATGCTCATGGCCCTGATCTCGCGGGCGAGCCCGACGAGTTGCAGGGAGTCTGCGTTGCGAACCGACACCACCACGAGCCCCTGCTGGTTCAGATCGACGGCGATCCCGAGGTTGACCCTGCCGTGGAAGATCTGCCTCCCCTCGTCGAGGAGGAAGGAGCTGTTGACGGCGGGAAACGCCCCGAGGGCATCCATGGTTGCCCTGGCGATGAACGGCAGGTACGTGAGGCTGAAGCCTTCCTTCTCCTTGAAGGAGTCACGGTGCGCCTGGCGGACCCTCTCGACGTTCTGGTAGTCGACCTCGATAGACGCCCAAACGTGGGCGGCCGTCGCCTTGGCGTGGACGAGGTTCTCGGCGATCCGCCTCCGCAGCCTCGTCAGCTCGACGCTGCGGTCACCTTCACCCGCCTGGACGGCATGTGGCGGGGCGGGAGTGACAGGTGCGGGGGCGGGCGCCTCCGGAGGGGCAGGCCGGGCCGCGGGTGCGGCCGGCTCAGGAGCCGCTACGGGTGGCGCCTCCGGAGCCACCACATCGGGCGGCGACGCTTCTGCCGTCGCCGGCTGGGGCTCGACGGCGACCTTGGCGGCGGCGTCGCCGTCTTCGATGAAGGTCATGACGTCTTTGCGGGTGATGCGGCCGCCCTCTCCCGTCCCCCGGACCCGGTCGAGATCGACGTCGTGCTCGGCCGCCAGCCTGCGGACGACGGGTGACAGGACCCCGCGCCGGGACGTGTCGCCCTCGATGGCTGGCGCCGGCGTCGCCCGCACCGGGGAACCGGCGCCTGCTTCTACGGCCGCAGGAGCTTCGGAAGGCGCAGACGGGGCGACGGCAGCCTCGCCTGCGTCGGCAACGGGGGCCTCGGCTTCCTGCGGCGCCGCGGCGGGCTCGGCTTCCTGCACCGCCGCCTCAGCCTCGTCCTTCGGTTCATCGGAAGGGGCGGCTACTTCGGTGGGTTGCGGATCTTCTGCCTCCCCGGCCTCCGCGATCACGGCGAGCGGGGTGCCGACGCTGACCGTTTCGCCTTCGGCGACCAGGATCTCCCTGACCACCCCCGCTGCGGGCGAAGGCACCTCGGTGTCGACCTTGTCCGTCGAGATCTCGAGCAGCACCTCGTCCTCGGCGACCGCGTCGCCGGCCTGCTTGGCCCAGCTGAGGATGGTGCCTTCTGTGACGGTCTCACCCAGTTGGGGCATCGTGACCGTTACGGCCATGCGGTCCTCTCCTTGTCGTCCTGTCGGCTCTCGCAGCCGCCGTGGCTCAGTGGAGGCTGCGCCCGGCTGCGGAGAGCAGCGTCTCTCCGATCGCCTCGGCAACCGTCGGATGGGCGTGGATCAGAGCGGCCGCCTCGGCGGGGAGCGCCTCCCACGCAACGGTGTACATCAGCTCGTGGATCATCTCTCCTGCGCCCGGCCCGACGACGGTGGCGCCGAGGATCGGACCCTCCTTCTCGGCGACGACCTTGACCAGGCCGCCCGTCTCTCCCTGGATGATGGCCCTGCCGACGCCGCGCATGCCGTGCGACGACACCTCGACGTCGTAACCGGCCTCGCGAGCCTTCGCTTCCGTGAGGCCGACCGAGGCGATCTCGGGGTCCGTGTACACGACGAGCGGCACTGCCCGGTAGTCGACGGGGGCGACCCCGCCGGTCGCCATGTGGGTGATCGCCGCGATGCCCTCAGCGAAGCCGGCGTGCGCCAGTTGCGGCGTTCCCGCCACGATGTCGCCGACGGCGTACACGCCCGGGCGCCCGGTCAGCATCGTCTCGAGGTCGGTGACGACGAACCCCTTGTCGACGACGACGCCGGATCCCTCGAGGTTGGCATTGTCCGACACCGGGGCGCGGCCGACGGCCACGAGGGCGACGTCGACGGTCACGGAATCGCCTCCATAGGGAATGGTGACCCCGCTCTCGGATTTCTCGGGCTCGCCGACCTGGACGCCTGTGTGCACCGAGACGCCCTTCTTCTTCAGCTCCCTGGCCAGGATCTTCGCCGCATCCGGCTCGAGTCCGGGAACGACCTGGTCGAACATCTCGAACAGCCACACCTCGGAGCCCATGTCGCCGAGGAGGCTGGCGAACTCAGATCCGATCGCCCCTGCGCCGATGATGGCGACGCGGCCCGGCTGGTTCTCCCAGTCGAGCGCCTCGTCGCTGGTGATGACCTGCCTGCCGTCGATCTCGTAACCGGGGATCGTCCTCGGGACGGAGCCCATCGCCAGGATGACGTTGGCGGTCTCGAGGTGTCCCGTCGTGTCGTCCCCGTAGACGACGTCGACCCCTCCTTCGTGCGAGAGCCTGCCGAGCCCGTCGATGACGTCGACGCCGCGAGCCGCCAGGAGCCCGCTGAGCCCCTTGACGAGCCCGTCGACCACGCTGTTCTTGCGCTCCAGGGCACGGAGCCAATCCATCTTCGGCTCGTCTGAGACGACTCCGAACTCGGCGGCGCGGCGCACCGTCGAGAACACATGGGCGGTCTGGAGCCAGCTCTTGGCCGGAATGCACCCCCTGAGCAGGCAGGTTCCTCCGACGCGGTCCTTCTCGACGAGGGCGACGGACAGGCCGAAGTTGTGCGCGTAGAGGGCGGCGGCGTATCCGCCGGGGCCGCCGCCGATGATCGCTACGTCGTACAATGAGCCTCCGCTCCGGGCACCGCGTCGAGATTAGCGCAGCCCGGATTCCCACTCCGCCGGGGGGTCGCAGCCGCGATCGTTACGATCGAGCCGACGATGCAGACCCGATATCTCCTGTTGGCGGCGCTCGTGACAGGCATCGCCATACTCGTTGCGGCAGCGGTCTGGTTCTCGCAATTCTGAGAGGTGAAGTGACGACGATCCCGACTCCCGACCTGCGAGCCCTCATCGGAGGAGAGACGGTCATCGCCTTCGTCCCCCGGCACACGGTCGACGAGGGAGACGAGCTCGAGTTGGATGCCGGCGGGCCGAGGCAGCCGGAGGAGGTCAAAGCAGCGTACGTCCGCTGGAACGCCGATCCGCCGCCACCGGGCCCCTGGACCGGCATCGTGGTGGCGCTCGTGCCATCGGCGGTTCTCGACGCCGAGGCCGGCTCGCCGCGCCACGTGCTCGATCATGTCCCCGACGGCGACATCGCCGTGCTACGGGTCTACGGACCGGACGGTCCCGTCCTCTCCGACGAGGCATTCGCGGCAAGGCGCAAGTCGGTCGAGGGGGCTATCGAGGGGTGAAACCTCGGTTGCGGGCTTCTGCGAGCGTGTCCGGGCCGAAGGCCTGCAGCAGGTTGCGGCGCAGGAGGTCGTCGGCCTCCACTCTCGCCTCGAGGGCGGCGGCCTGAGCCTCGTCGTCGCAGTCGTACACCCGCATGTCATCCCGGGTGCCGACGAACCGGTTCCCGTCGAAGCGCCGCAGGCGACCCATCACGTGCCTCCGATCGTCACGACCGCTTGGGTGACGCCCGTGGCGCCGACGGAGAGCTCGACCGAGCCGTCTGGGTCGTCCGAGCGGGTGAATTCGATCTCCCAGCGCTCCCCGGCCGGCTCCGAGCGGGTGACCTCCCACCCTTTGGCGCCGAGGTTCTGCTCGTAGTAGAGGGCGACCTCCCCGAGCTCGGCCCTCACCCTCAAGATGACCTCGGTGTAATCCCGGGCAGGGTCGACCAGCGTGGCGCCGATGACCGCCTCGGGCGGAATGGGAAAGTCGTCCGGCACGGTCTCCGGGATCTCGCCCTCGCCGAACTCGACGCTCCCCGTCGGCGTGCTCGCATCGCCCGAGCACGCCGTGAGCGAGACGACGAGGAGAGCGAGCACAGCGGCCAGGAAGGTCATCAGGCGCGATCGCAAGTCTTCGTCTCCGGTGGAATGGCCCCTCCCGGCACTCGCCGGGCGGACCGAGTGTACCGAGAATCACCATTTGACCGGCCTCGATCATCGTCAGAACGGCTCTCGAGATCGTCGAGGCCGAGCTGGCCAGGGGGCCTTGGTTCGGGCTGCGGTGACGTCAGACCCGAGGGGGCTCGCGATACCCGCCGAAGACGTCGAGGAGCGCCTCGGTGATCTCTCCCAGGGTCGCTCTGGCGCGGGCCCCGTCGATCAGCAGCGGCATCATGTTGACGTCACTCGAGGCGGCGGCGCGCAACCCGGCGAGCGCCACATCAACCGCCTGCTGGTCGCGACCGGAGCGGACCGCGGCGAGGCGGTCCCGCTGGCCCTGCTCGATCTCGGCGCCGATCCTGAGGATGTCGAGTTGCTGCTCATCCCCCTTCACGTACTTGTTGACGCCGACGATCACCCGATCGCTCGCAACCACCGCCTTCTCGAAGTCGTACGCCGAGTCGGCGATGGCGTTCTGGAACCAGCCGTCCTCGATGCCGGCGAGCACGCCATCGAGCATCGAGCCGTTCCCGATCTCGTCGATGTAGGCGAACATCTCTTCGGCGCTCGCCTCGATGCGGTCCGTCATCTCCTCCACGTACCACGAGCCGCCGAGCGGGTCGATGGCGTCGGCGATGCCGGTCTCCTCGGCGATGACCTGTTGGGTTCGCAGGGCCAGCTCTGCGTTCTCCGCCGTCGGTAGGGCATACACCTCGTCCATGGCGTTCGTGTGGAGGCTCTGGGTCCCTCCGAGGATGGCTGCGAGCGCCTCGACGGCCGTGCGCACGACGTTGTTCGCCGGTTGCTGGGCCGTGAGTGAGACACCCGCGGTTTGCGAATGGAATCGCAGCTTCATCGAGCGCACGTCTCGGGCGCCGTACCTGTCGCGCATCCACCTCGCCCAGATGCGGCGTGCCGCCCTGAACTTGGCGATCTCCTCGAAGAAGTCGATGTGGGCGTCGAAGAAGAACGAGAGCCTCGGTGCGAAGGCGTCGACGTCGAGCCCCCGGCGCACACCTGCCTCCACGTATGCGAAACCGTCGGCGAGCGTGAAGGCGAGCTCCTGGGCGGCCGTGGCGCCTGCCTCGCGGATGTGGTACCCGGAGACCGAGATCGTGTTCCAGCGCGGCACGTGCTCGGTGCAGAACTCGATCATGTCGACGATGAGCCGCATGTGCGGCTTGGGCGGGAAGATCCACTCCTTTTGGGCGATGTACTCCTTGAGGATGTCGTTCTGCAGCGTGCCTTCCAGCCGGTCCCAGGCGACGCCCTGCTCCTCGGCTGCCACGAGGAGGAAAGCGAACAGGATCTCGGCGGGACCGTTGATCGTCATCGAAACCGACACGTCGCCGAGCGGGATCTCGGCGAAGAGGTCGACCATGTCGTCGGCGGCGCTCACCGCCACCCCGCAATGGCCGACCTCGCCTGCGGAGCGGGGATCGTCGGCGTCGAGGCCCATCAACGTCGGCATGTCGAAGGCGACGGAGAGCCCACCCTGGCCCTGCGAGAGGAGGTAGCGAAACCGCTCGTTGGTGTCGCGCACCGAGGCGAACCCTGCGAACTGGCGCTGCGTCCACAACCTGCCGCGGTAGCCCGAGGCGTGCACACCCCTCGTGTACGGGAACTGGCCCGGATAGCCGATGGCGTCGGGAACCTCTCCTTCCGCCGGCAGCCCCAGAACGGGGACCTCCTCGAACGACATCGTCTCGAAGCGCTGCTTCCTGAGACGGGACGCTTCGTACTCTTCACGCCACCGGTGGCGACCCGTGCCGGTCACGCCTCTTCCTTCCACAGTGCGTCGATCTCGTCCTGTGTCGCCGGCTCGGCGATCGCGCCGATGGCAGCCAGGTAGTCGGCCTGCAGGTCGAGGACGGCGACGACGTCGGCACCATCGTACGTGTGGCCCCGTCGATGGAGTTGTTCCTGGGCATAGGCGGCGGCGTCGAGGCCTCCCACGACGGAGGCGGGCGAGCCGGCGGGTGCGGCTTGGAGGTAGCGCACCTCCCACTCGAGTAGCCGCCTCACCCCGGCGCGCCCGAGACGGGCTCTGGCGGGGTCGTCGAGACGCTCCCAGATGTGGTCGATCGACTCCTCGACGCCGTACACGACGACCTCGCCCGTCCGGCCGCGTCGCTCCTGCCACGCGAAGCCTGCGGCGATCGCGACGAACAGGACCAACAGGATCCCGGCAGCCAGGTACGGACTCATCACCACGAATGGTAGAGATCGCCGGGTGCTCAGCCTGCCGCCATGAGTGAGATACCGACGCCGGCGAGCACCAGCCCGACCGTCTGCACCCGCTCGATCCGCTCGTCCGTGAGCAAACGCGCCAGGGCGACGGTGAACCCCGGGTAGAGCGAGGCGATCACGCTCACCAGCGTCAGGAAGCCGAGGCGGACGCCGCCGAGGAAGAAGGCGTTGGCCAGCATGTCGATCGCCCCGGCCGCCAGCGACAGCCGCACATCAGGAGGCGCCAGCGCAAGCGACTGTCCCTTGAGGAACGCGATCGCGGTGAACACCGGGATGGTGGTGAGGCGAGCCGCCACCAGCGGAACGACGCCCGTGTCGGAGCCCGTCGTGTCGAGGATGATGAAGAACAGCGCGAACCCGAGCCCGGCGATCACACCGTCGAGGAGCCCCGGCGGAAGCCCGGCACCCTGGCGGGCGATTCGCTCGTGCGCATGGCTCCTGGAGAGCAACGGAAGGGCGACGATGCCGACGGCGACACCTGCGAGCGGTACCGCGCCCGGGCGCTCACCGGTCACGAGCCCGTAGAGCACCGGCAGGACGGCGGCTCCAAGTGCGGTCACCGGGGCGACGAGGCCCATGCGGCCTCGCCCCATTCCCCGGTACAGGAAGGCAACGCCGCTGGTCCCTGCCAGCCCGGCGAGAGCTCCGCGCCCCACGATCTCGAGGCCCCAGGCACCCGGGAACAGGGGTAGCAGGGCGAGCGCCACGACCAGGCCCCCCACCTGGGCGATGGCCGTGACCGGGATGGCGGCGGACGACCTTCGGGTCGCGATGCCGCCGATGAAGTCGCCCACGCCGAACGAGACGGCGGACATGAGGGCGAGGAACGGTGCCAATGGCTCCTACAAGCCGATCCGCTCGGCGAGGAGCGCTCGCCAGGCGCCGGCTTCTCCGAACATCAGCTGCGACGCCTTGGCTCGCTTGAAGTAGAGGTGGGCGTCGTGCTCCCATGTGAAGCCGATCCCACCGTGGACCTGGATCGTGGCTGCCGCGACGCCGAAGAAGGCGTCGACGCAATGTGCCTTGGCGATGGCTGCGGCCGCCGGTAGCTCGACGGCGCTCGCCGAGGCCGCCCAAGCCGCGTGGTATGCCGCCGAGCGAGCGGACTCGACTGCGACCAGCATGTCGGCGCACATGTGCTTGACAGCCTGGAAGCTGCCGATCGCCCTCCCGAACTGCTTGCGGCTCTTGGCATAGTCGACGGACATGTCGAGACAGCGCTGCGCCGCTCCGACGCACTCGACCGCCAAGCCGACCGCCGCCACGTCGTAGAAGCGATCGAGGACGTCGCCTCCGGCACCCCCGAGCCTGCCGCTCTCCGGCACGAAGACGTCATCGAAGGCGACCCTCGCTTGCTTGCGGGTCATGTCGAGGGTCTCGAGCCGAGTGCGGGCGACGCCGGTCGCCGTGGCCTCGACGGCGAACAGGTCGAGGGAACCCTCGTCGCTGCGTGCCACCACGATGAGTGTGTCGGCGCTGTGCCCGTCGACGACGAAGGACTTGACGCCGTCGAGCCGGAACCCACCTGCTGCCGCGGAGGCGGTCGTCGCCACGGTCTCGGCATCCCAGTTCCCACCTTCGTCGACCACGGCGACCGCCAGGCGGCGCTCCCCGGCGGCAACCTCCGGCAGGAGCGCCTTCTTCTGTTCCTGTGAGCCCGCCAACAGGACGAGGTTGGCCCCGAGCACGATCGATGAGAAGAGCGGCGAGGGCAGGAGGGCGGCGCCGGTCTCCTCGAGCACGATCGCCAGCTCCGTGTGCGTGAACCCTGCGCCGCCGTACTCCTCCGGGATGTGCATGGCGGGCCACCCGAGCTGCGCCGTCTCGAGCCAGAGCGCCTCGTCGAAGCCCGTCTCCGTCGCCATGAGCTCCCTGACTCGCGACGAGGGGACCTTGTCGGCGACGAAGGCGCGCACCGAGTCGCGCAGCATCGCTTGCTCCGGTGTGAACGTGAACTCCATGCGGCGGCGATTGTCGCATGTTGGAGGATGGGTCCGCACGGGTCCCCCCACCCGTTCCGGCGTCCCCTCGTCGCACCACTGCGATCTGGGGACGCCGGAATCGGAAATGACCCCCAGGTCGCGTTAGCCTCGGCGCAATGAGCGCTCCCTGGCACATCGAGACGGGGGGCGCCCTCGTGCGCAAGGTGACGGTGGGGCCATACGAGAACAACGCCTACGTCGTGGCCTGCCGCGCCACGAGAAAGGCGGTGCTCATCGACGCGGCAGCCGAGGCGGACAGGCTCGTCGCAGAGTGCAAGGACGTCGAGGTGGAGGCGATCCTGACGACCCACGGACACCTCGACCACGTCGGAGCGGCCCGGGAGGTTGCGGACCGGCTGGCGGTGCCTTTCCGCCTGCACGAGGCGGACCTGCCGATCGCCGAGATGCGGTCCGACGAGCCGCTCACCGAGGGGGACCTCGCAGTGGGCGAGCTCGTGCTTGACGTCCGCCACACTCCCGGCCACACGCCGGGATCCATGTGCATCGTGACCGAGGGGTTGGTCTTCTCCGGCGACACGCTCTTCCCGGGCGGACCCGGAGCGACGAGGTTCGCCTATTCGAGTTTCGACGAGATCATCGCCAGCCTCGAGCGCCGGCTCTTCACCCTCGACGATGCCACCCTGGTGATGCCGGGCCACGGCCTCGATACGACCATCGGGACAGAGCGGCCGTCGCTCGGGGCGTGGGTCGAGCGCGGCTGGTGACGACAGGAGGCACGATGCAATACGGGATGCTGGTGGAGCCGCAGCTCGGCGGGACGTATGAGGACCTGCTGCGGGTGGCTAGCTGGGCCGAAGGCTTCGGCCTGGGCACGTTCGCCCGCTCCGACCACTACCTGGCGAACGACAAGTCGCGGCACGCCACGGACGCCCTTGCGACGCTTGCCGGCCTGGCGAGGGAGACGGGCAGCATCGAGCTGAGCGTGCTGGTCTCACCGCTCACCTTCCGGCATCCCGCCGTGATCGCCAAGACGGCCGCGACGATCGACGAGATGTCCGGGGGACGGTTGGCGCTCGGTGTCGGCACTGGGTGGATGGAGTCGGAGCACGAGAAGCTCGGGATGGAGCTGTACCCGCTGCGGGAACGGTTCAGCCGCCTCTTCGAGACCCTGCAATACCTTCGCATCGCCTTCGGCAGGGAGCCGGGACCGTTCGCCGGCAGGCATTACGGCATCGGCGACGTCGACGTTCACCCCAAGCCGACAGGGAGGCTGCCGATCGTCGTGGGAGGCGGTGGAGCGCACAAGACGCCGTCTCTGGCCGGCCGGTTCGCCGACGAGTACAACATGTTCGTCACGGACGCCGATTCGCTCACATCGAGGCTCGACGTGATGCGCGCCGCGGCCAAGGAAGCCGAACGTGACCCCGAGGAGATCCTCATCTCGTTCGTCGGCACGGCTCTCATCGGTGACGACGATGCCGATTACCGCGAGCGCCTGGCTGCCGGAGCGGCGAAGCGAGGCATCGAGCCTGCCGAGCTCGAGGAGCGCTACGCCTCGCGGGGCCTTCCGATCGGAACCGCTGACAAGGCGTCCGAGATCGTCTCCGACTACGCCGCCAGTGGCGTGCAGCGGTTCTACCTGCAGGTGTTCGAACCGATCGACGCCATCGACACCGACGACTTGGAGCGTCAGTTCGCGGCGATCACGGGGTGACCTGGCCGCGGGTTCTCGTGGCCGGCGGGTCGATCGGCGGCCTCACGGCCGGGCTGCTGCTCAGCGAGCTCGGATGCGACGTCGACGTCTTCGAGCGGTCGAGCGCCGCGCTCGAGGAGCGCGGCACCGGCATCGTCGTGCTGCCGGTCACCGAGCGCTACTTCACCGAGCGAGGCGGAGAGGACGAGCGCGTCAGCCTCCAGCTGACACACTGGACGTACCTCGACGAGACCGGCCGGGTGATCTCGGCAGACCCGGACAACTTCCGCTTCAGCGGCTGGAACACGGTGTACCGAGCACTGCTCGAGGCGTTCGACGCCGATCGCTACCACCTCGACTCGGAGGTGGTCGGTTTCGACCGGCGCCATGACGGGGTGACGATGCGTCTTGGAGACGGCCGCGCCATCGACGGGGACCTGCTGGTGTGTGCGGACGGGATCGCATCGACGGCTCGCTCGATCCTCCTGCCGCACGTGCAGCCCGTCTACGCGGGCTACGTCGCCTGGCGCGGCGTCACCGAAGAGCGGATCCTCTCGGCCGAGACCCGCGAGACACTGCGCGACGCCATGGTGTATCAGGTGCTCGACCACGGCCACATCCTCGTGTACGCCATCCCCAACCACGACGGTGATGTGACGCCGGGCAGCCGGATCATGAACTCGGTGTGGTACCGCAACTACCCGGCGGGTGGGCCGTTCGAGGACCTCATGACGGACCGGGCCGGGGTGCAGCGCACCGCGACGGTTCCCCCCGGCGCCATCCGCCACGAGCACGTCGAGGAGATGCGGGCGACGGCCTCGACGACGCTGGCGCCGCAGATCGCCGAAGTCGTGCTCGGATGTGAAGAGCCCCTCATCCAGGCCATCTACGACCTCGAAGTCCCGCAGATGGCCTTCGGGAGGGTCTGCCTCGTCGGCGACGCCGCCTTCGGTCTGCGGCCCCACGTCGCCGCAGGGCAGGCGAAGGCCTGCGCCGACGGTTGGGCGCTACGCGATGCCCTCGCCGGGTCCCGCGGAGACGTCGACGGCGCACTGGCGTCGTGGGAGCCGCGTCAGCTCGCGCTCGGCCGCGGCGCGGTCGAGAAGACGAGGTCGATGGGCGTCAGGTCGCAGTTCGAGGGCACGATGGTGGCCGGCGACCCGACCTGGAAGTTCGGCCTCTGGGAGCCGGGAAACTGACCCGGCCGGCTGTGGCGACCCCTGCCCCTCGGCTCAACGCCGTCTCCCGCTCCCCGGGGGACCGGCGAGCGGACGCAGCCCCGAGCCGAGGGGGTCGCCGAGAGGGCGTGGACCCCTGCCCCTCGGCTCACGTTCATGCGCCCGACAGCGCCCCCCAACGCTGTCTCCCGCTCTGCGGGGGACCTTGCCCCTCGGCTCGCGTTCATGCACCCGACATTGCCCCAACGCCGTCTCCCGCTCTGCGGGGGACCGGCGAGCGGGCGCAGCCCCGAGCCGAGGGGGTGGCTGGGAGGGGTGGACCCCTGCCCCTCGGCTCACGTTCATGCGCCCGACAGTCCCCCCAACGCCGTCTCCCGCTCTGCGGGGGACCGGCGAGCGGGCGCAGCCCCGAGCCGAGGGGGTGGCTGGGAGGGGTGGACCCCTGCCCCTCGGCTCACGTTCATGCACCCGACAGTGCCCCAACGCCGTCTCCCGCTCTG
>DASWKR010000092.1 GCA_036396535.1 Acidimicrobiia bacterium
CTCCCGCTCGTGGGAAGCGCCATGCTCCGAGACAGACTCTCCGTGTACCAAGTGAGCACAGACACCATTCAAATGGACTTCGGTTCGGGCACCACCAGCGGCAACACGATCATGTTGACCTTCCAGAGTGAGATCGACCCACATGACATGGATGTGAAGATCGACTCCCCCCCGTTCGTAGCGCTGCGCGAGCCCGGACCATGGCGGGACCAGCCCGTCCTCGACCTGCTGCAAGCGCTCGCGAAGTACGTCAGGGAGAACGTCTTCGCCGCTCTCCAACCACTCCTCAACTAGTTCTCGTATCGGCCTGTCAAGCCCTCCGAGTCTACCTTCTACAGTCATGGGATACTTCTCAAAAATCGACGAATCCGCTCGTGGGGCGGGGATTCCGGACGCGTCACGTTGCCGTGCCCGGCCCCGCCTCCCATACTCGCGAGGGATGGACGAGGTGACCCGCATGTTCCCGCTCGGGAGTGTCCTGTTCCCGCACGCCGTTCTTCCGCTTCAGGTGTTCGAGCATCGGTACCTGACGATGGTCGACGAGGCGCTGCGCGCCGACGGCAGGTTCGGCGTCGTCCTCATCGAACGCGGGGCCGAGGTCGGGGGAGGCGACACCCGCTTCGACGTCGGCACGTTCGCCAAGATCGTCAGGGCGGGTCGGCTGACCGAGAACCGGCTCATGATCGTGGCGGTGGGCACTCAGCGGTTTCGCGTCGTCGAATGGCTCGAGGACAGACCGTATCCGAGAGCAGTCACGGAGCCCATCGAGGAGATGGAGGCCGACACGGACGTGCTCGCCGAAGCGCTCGAAAGGACCGCCAGGACGTGGCGCAGGGTGATGGCGATGGCGATCGAGCTCGGAGCCGAGATCCCATCGATCGATCTCGAGCTCCCGGACGCGCAGAGTGCCGCAGTGTGGACGCTGAGCGCAACGGCGCCCATCGAGCAGCTCGATCGGCAGCGACTCCTCGAGATCGACGACCCGATCGAGAGGCTCGACGCCCTCGAGGCCGCCTTGCACGGCAAGCTCGACGAGATGGAAGCCAGGCTCGGCTGAATCAGAGAAACGAGTTCTCCGCCGTCGGCGGGGCGCCGACGACCACGACTATCTCGACACCGAAGTCGATGGCCTCGCCGGCCGCAGGCCGCGTACGCAGGACACGGCCCCACTCCCGCCGATCGTCGGTCTCCGTCTCGCGGATCACCCACGTGGCTTCGGCGCCGGTCGCTTCGTTGAACTCCTCGAGCGCTGCGTCCACCTTGTCGACCCGGAGGCCCGTCAGGTCGATCATGGTCACCAGCTCGCCGGTCGACACCCTGATCGAGACCGTCTTGCCCTGTTCGAGCGTCGTGCCGGGAGGAGGGCTCACGCCCAGGATCGTCCCCTCCGGCTCGAGCGATGGCACGTCGACGACCGCTGCGAAGAGGCCCGCCGCGAAGATGGCCTGCCTCGCCTGCTCGAGCGACAAGCCGGAGATGTCCGGTACCTCGGTCAACGGCACCTGCCGGTACACGTCGGTACCCGACGGCTCCTCCGGGAAGTCCTCGATCTCGAGCTCGGCAGTCACATGATCCATGAAGACCTTCCAGATCGGTGCGGCCACCGTGCCACCGGTTGCCCTCCCGATCGTCTGGCCGTCGCTCTCCGGCGGATACACCTTGAAGTTCTCCATGGCTATCTGGGCGTCGGGGTGTCCCACCCACACGGCGGTGGTGTACTGCGGGATGAAGCCCATGAACCACACGTCCCGGAAGTTCTGGGCGGTTCCGGTCTTGCCCGCTTGCGGGCGGGGGGTGGCGAGGCGGGCGCGCGTCGCCGTGCCCTGGGAGACCACCTTCTCGAGTGCCGCCACCTCTGCGGCTGCGAGGGCCTCGTTGAGCACCCGCTCCCGAACGGTCTCGTGCTGGTAGATGACGTTGCCCTCGCGATCCTCGACCCGCTCGACGAGGTAGCTCTCGACCCTCTCGCCGAAGTTGGCGAGTGTCGAATATGCGGCTGCCATCTCGAGCGGGCTCACGCTCTGCGAGCCGAGCACGATCGACGGCACCGGGTTGAGCGGGGACTCGATGCCCATCCGGTGCGCCATCTCGGCGATCTTCTCCGGGCCGACTGCCAGCGCGACCTGCGCGAACACCGTGTTCGTCGACGAGATCGTCGCCTCCTCCAGCGTTTGCACCCCCGACGAGTTGGGGCTGAAGTTGCGAACCGTCCACGTGTTCCCTTGCGAGCTGCAGACGTACGGGCACTCGAGCTCGATCGGGCTCTGCTTCGACCAGTGGGTGCCGAGCGTGATCGCCCACCCGCTCTCGGCTCCGCTCTCGAGGGCGGCCGCCAGCGCGAAGGGCTTGAAGGCGGACCCTGCCTGTCGGCGGCCCTTTGTCGCCAGGTCGTAGGGGCGCTGGCCGGATGCGACATCTTCGCCGAACTCGAGGCCGCTCGCCATGACCTTCACCGCACCGCTGCGATTGTCGACCATGGCGATGGCGCTGGTCGGCCCGGTCGGGTCGCGGAACCAAGACCGCAGCAGCTCGTTGGCGTAGATCTGCAGCTCGTAGTTGACCGTGACGGTCACCTTGAGGCCGCCGCCACCCTGACAGGTCGTGTCCTCCGCCCGGCACCCGAAGAGGGCCCGCCGCCTGTCGAGGTACGTCGCACCGAGGCCGTACTTCGGGTCGCGCAACAACTCCTCACGCGCCGCGATGACCACCTGGGGAGCCAGCTCTTCGAAGTCGCGGTGCTGGATCACCTCGAGCGGCTCGCGCCTGGCAGCCTCGGCCTCGGCCGGGGTGATGAACTCGTTGTCCTCCATCTCGGTGATGACCGAGTTGCGTGCCCTGACGACGGCGAGCGGGTTGTCCCTGAGGTCGTAGAGGGACGGGTTGCGGATCGGCGTCACCATGGCCGCCGCCTCGGCGATGGTCAGCTCGTCGAGGTCCTTGCCGTAGTACTCGAGGGCGGCCGCCTTCACCCCGTAGGCGTTCTCACCGTAGAACACCGAGTTCATGTAGAACTCGAGGATCTCGTCCTTCGAATAGCGACGCTCCATCTCGGCGGCGATGACGGCCTCGCACAGCTTCCGCTCGATCGTCTGCTCGGTCGACAGGAAGTTCTGCTTGACGACCTGCTGGGTGATGGTCGATCCACCTTGGAGGCCGGCGCTGTTACCCCGGGCGTTCTCGAGGGCGGCCCTGAAGATGGCCCGGAAGTCGACGCCCTCGTGGTCGTAGAAATCCGAGTCTTCGGCGGCGAGGACGGTGTCCCGGACCATCGGCGGCACGTCCTCGAGGGCTACCGGCTGGCTGTTGCGGAGAGTGAGCTGGCCGAGGAGGACGTCGTCGGACGTGTAGATCTCGGAGAGCTGGCCGATCTCGGGGAACTCGAGGCTGAAGTCGTCGGCATCGCAGATGTACCGGTCCTCCAGACCGAGGACGGTGCCGAACGCCGCGTCCGCCTCCAGGAACCCGAAGAGCCCGAGGAGGGCTGCGCCGAGCAGGGTCGTGACGACGATCAGCGCCAGCGAGGAGATCCGCTTGCCGCGCCGCTCGCGTCGCTCAGCCAGGTGAATACTCGGGTCCATGGGCCTCGGATCGAGAAGCGTCGAGATACGTGAAAAGGTTCCCGATCGGTAACATCGCGGGAACCGCTTCGATGTTAGGGCGTCGCCGAAATTGAGTTGTGGAAATGCCTGACTTTGGGGAGCGCGCCGAGATCTACGGTCCAGAAGCCCTCGACGGGTGGGATCCCGCCACCCAACTCGGCGCGCCCGGCGAGTTCCCGTTCACCAGAGGACCGTACCGGACGATGTATCTGGGTCGGCAGTGGACGATGAGACAGTACGCCGGTTTCGGGACGGCGGACGCCACGAATCGGCGCTTCAGGGCGCTCCTCGAAGCCGGCCAGACAGGGCTGTCCGTCGCCTTCGATCTCCCGACGCAGATGGGGCTCGACTCGGACGACCCGCTCGCCGCCGGCGAGGTCGGGAAGGTCGGGGTCGCCATCGACTCGATCGATGACGTGCGTCGGCTCTTCGCCGGCATCCCGCTGGCGGACGTGACCACCTCGATGACGATCAACGCCACCGCCGCCATCCTGTTGCTGCTGTACCAGCTCGTCGCAGAGGAGCAGGGAGTCGAGCCGGCGGCCATCAGAGGCACCGTGCAGAACGACATCCTCAAGGAGTACATCGCACGGGGAACCTACATCTACCCGGTCGAGCCCTCGATGCGCATCGTCACGGACACGTTCGCCTATTGCGCGGCCGAGCTACCCAACTGGAACACGATCTCGATCTCGGGCTACCACATTCGCGAGGCCGGGTCGACCGCCGCCCAGGAGATCGCGTTCACCATCGCCAACGGGCTGGCGTACGTCCGGGCGGCCAAGTCGGCGGGCCTCGACGTCGACGTGTTCGGCCCCCGTCTCTCGTTCTTCTGGAACGCACACAACGACCTGTTCGAGGAGGTCGCCAAGTACCGGGCGGCGCGTCGCCTGTGGGCCCGCCTCGTGCGCGACCGCATGGGGGCCGTCAACCCGGACTCGATGCGGATGAGATTCCACACCCAGACCGCCGGGTCGAGCCTGACTGCGCAACAGCCGAACAACAACGTGGTTCGTACGGCGGTGCAGGCTCTGGCTGCCACTCTGGGCGGCACCCAGTCGCTCCACACGAACGCCTTCGACGAGGCGCTCGGCCTCCCCACCGAGGAGTCGGCGCTGTTGGCGTTGCGTACCCAGCAGATCCTGGCGTACGAGTCGGGGGTCGCATCCGTCGTCGATCCGCTGGCAGGCTCGTACTTCGTCGAGTCGCTCACCGACCGGCTGGAGGCCGACGCCGTGGCGATGGTCGACGCCATCGAAGAGCTCGGCGGGGCGATCGCCGCCATCGAGAATGGATACCAGCAGCGCCTCATAGAGGAGTCGGCGTACGAGGCGGCCAAGAGGATCGAGGAGGGATCATCGATCGTTGTCGGCGTCAATGCCTTCCGATCGGACGATCCTCGGGTGCCGCTGTCCACCGCCGACCCCGCCCTGGAACGAGACCAGGTCGCCCGGGTCGTCGCCTCGAGGGCACGAAGGGACGGGGACGAGGTCGAGAAGTCCCTGGAGCTCGTCGGCGAGGCGGCCCGCAGCGACGAGAACCTGCTTCCCGTGATGAAGCGGGCCCTCCGGGCGGGCGCCACGGTCGGCGAGGTGTCCGCAGCGTTGCGGGACGTGTTCGGCCGCTACCGTCCCTCGCGATGAGCGGCCGCTCCGCCCACGACTACGTCACCCGGCTCCTCGTGGTCGGGGGAGGCCCTGCGGGTCATGCCGCCGCCACCGAAGCCGCCGCCCTCGGCGCCCACGTGACACTGGTCGAAGACCAGATCCTCGGCGGCGCCGCCCATCTGTGGGACTGCATCCCATCGAAGGCGATGGTCGCTTCGATGAGCCGTCTCACCGCGATACGACGGGCCACCCAGCTCGGTATCACGGACAATCTCGCCCCAGCCGCCATCGACATGGTCGGTCTCGCCGAGCACGTCGCATCGATCACGAACACCCTGGCCCGAGGCTTTTCGGACATGCTCGAGCTCCAAGACGTCGTCGTGCATCGCGGCCGGGGGCGTTTCACCGGCCAGCACACCGCGGCGGTCGCCGACGCGGAGGGAGGGGTCACCGCCCTCTCGTTCGACCACGCCCTCATATCGACCGGGTCGCGTCCCTTCGTCCCGTCTTGGGCTCCCGTCGACGGGGAGCGCGTGGTCACGACCCGCGAGGCGTATTCCTTCGACACCATGCCCGAACACATAGTGATCGTCGGGTCCGGCGTCACCGGAGTCGAGATGGTGCACATCTTCGCCAGCCTCGGGTCCCGGGTCACACTGCTCGTGTCGCGGCACCACCTGCTGCCATACCGGGACGCCGAGGTCGCCGCGGTGCTCGAAGAGGACTTCCTCGCCAGGGGCGTGACCCTTCTCAAGGGCTCCCGGGCCAATTCGATCGTCCGAGAGGGCGACGTCGTCAGGGTGTCCACGGAGGACGGCCGCACCGTCGAGGGCAGCCACTGCCTGCTGGCGGTCGGTTCCCTGCCGAACACCGAGGATCTCGGGCTCGGCGTGGCGGGCGTCGAGGTGGACGGCGGCTACGTGAAGGTCGACGAGAACCAGAGAACGTCGGTGCCGCACATCTTCGCGGCCGGCGACGTCACCGGCCAGATGCCGCTCTCGTCGGTCGCGCAGATGCAGGGCACCAAGGTCGCCAGGCTGGTGCTCGGGCAGGTCGTCAAGCCGCTCGACTACGGCAAGATCGCTCAGGCCGTGTTCACCGACCCCGAGATCGCCTCCGTCGGGCTCGAGGAGGTCGACGCCGCCGCCGAGGGTCGCAAGGTACGCATCACGAAAGTCCCCTTCGCCGCCAATCCGAAGGCGCTGATGACCGCCAACACGGTCGGTTTCGCCAAGGTGATCTCCGACCCGGCGACCCACATCGTCCTCGGCGGAACGGTGGTCGGCAAGAACGCCTCGGAGTTGATCGCTCCGCTCGCTCTGGCGGTCACCGCCCGGGTGCGGGTCGACGTGCTGTTCGAGACCCTCATGGTCCACCCGTCGCTGTCCGAGGTGATCAGCGAGGCGGCGGAGTGACCGCCTGAGGCTCAGCCCCCTCGGCGTCGACGAGCAGGCCTGCGGCGACGAATCGCTCTGCGATCTTGGCGACGTCGTCGACGACGGCATCGAGCAGCTGCCCGTACTCGGTTGCGATCTCCGCCGCGATCTCCTCGACGGTCATGTCTCCGTTGGCGAGATCCCATACCGCGGTCGCCGTCGGGTTGAGGTTGAAGTAGGTGTCCGTGGCCGGGTTGTACAGCAGAATCTCGTCGTCGACGCGCTCCTGCAGCACGCCCCGGGCGTGCGGCCCTATCTGCTTGCTCACGGGGCGCAGCGTAGACGGGGTCAGCGGACGATCATGATCACGGCGCCGGAGGCGACGGTGTCGCCGGGCTGGACGCGCAACTCGACGATCTCGCCGTCGATCGGTGACTTGATCTCGTTCTCCATCTTCATCGCCTCGAGGACGCACACCGGGTCGCCGGCGGATACCGCGGTACCCGCCGGATGATGGATCTTGACGATCGTCCCTTGCATCGGCGCCGTGATGATCCCGGCGTTCCCGGCCGGCACCGCCTGGCGCTCCAGCTTGGGGGCCCGCCGGCGCGGTGCGGCCCTCGTGCCGCCTGCGGTTGCCGGGGCCATGACGGGCGCCCAGAACTTGACGACGAAGCGCTTGCCTCCGACCTCGACGGTCATGGTGCGCTCCTCGTGCTCCTCCTCCTCTGGGAGAGTCGGGGCGGTGTGCCTGCCGAGCTGCGAGAAGTCGACGCGGTCCTCCGCGAACTTCGTGTAGTGCTCTCCCGCGAGGAAGCCGTCCGTCGCCAGGAGGAGCAGGTGGGCGGGGATCGTCGTCTCGATCCCGGTGATGACGAACGACTGGAGCGCCTGACGGCCGCGAGCGAGTGCCTCGTCGCGGTCGCGGCCCCAGACGACGAGCTTTGCGATGAGGTTGTCGTAGTACTGGCTGATCGCCGAGCCCGCCTTGGCGCCGCTGTCGACCCGGATGCCGAAGCCCGCCGGCTCCCGGTACTCGACGATCGTCCCCGGGTTGGGCATGAAGTTGCGGCTCGGGTCCTCGGCGTTGATGCGAAATTCGATGGCGTGGCCGTTCGCCTGCGGCGCCGAGTCGAACGAGAGCGGCTCTCCTGCTGCGATCCGCAGCTGCTCCTTGACGAGGTCGATCCCCGTCACCATCTCGGTGATGGTGTGCTCGACCTGAATGCGGGTGTTCATCTCCAGGAAGTAGAACGATCCGTCCTCGTCTACCAGGAACTCAACGGTTCCGGCGTTCTCGTACCCGGCGGCGACCGCCATGGCGAGGGCGGCTTCGCCGATGGCCTTGCGCTGGTCGTCGCTCAGCCCGACAGCCGGCGTCTCCTCGATCAGCTTCTGGTGACGACGCTGGATCGAGCAGTCCCGCTCGCCGAGGAAGGACGAGTTGCCGTGCTTGTCGACCATGATCTGGGCCTCTATGTGGCGCGGCCGCTCGAGGTAGCGCTCGACGTACACCTCCGGTGAGGCGAACCAGGCGTCCGCTTCCCGCTTGGCGCTCTCGTATGCTCCGCCGAGCTCGTCCTCGGTGTGCACGACCTTGAGCCCCTTGCCTCCGCCTCCGTGTGCCGCCTTGATGGCGACCGGGAACCCGTGCTCGAAAGCGAAGGCTCGCACCTCATCGAGCGTCGCCAGAGGCTCGAGGGTCCCCGGCACACAGGCCACCCCCGCCTCGGTCGCGGCAACACGCGATGCGATCTTGTCGCCCATCGTGGCGATGGCGCCGGGCGGCGGCCCGACCCACACGAGCCCGGCGTCGATGACGGCTTGGGCGAAATCGGCGTTCTCGGCAAGGAACCCGTAGCCGGGATGGATGGCGGCCGCCTTGGCGTCGCGAGCCACTGAGAGGATCTTCTCGATGCTGAGGTAGGACTGGGCGGCCGGCGCCGGACCGATGTTCCATGCCTCGTCTGCCAGCTCGACGTGGAGGGCGTTGCGGTCCAACTCCGAGTAGACGGCGATCGTCCGCAGCCCGAGCTCGCGGGCGGCCCGGATCACCCGAATGGCGATCTCGCCGCGGTTGGCGATCAGTACCGAGTCCACGACGGCATCCTAAGAGGGACTGCGACCCCGCTCACAGCGGGATGTTGCCGTGCTTCTTCGGCGGCATGACCTCCCGCTTCGTCCGAAGCACGTCGAGGGTCCTAATCAGCCTCGGGCGCGTCTCGCGCGGCTCGATGATCTCGTCGACGAGGCCCCGCTCCGCCGCCAGGTACGGGTTGTTGAACCGCTCCTCGTACTCGGAGATGAGTTGCGAGCGTCTCTCGTCGGGGTCGGGCGCCTCGGCGATCGCCCTGCGGTGGATGACGTTCACGGCCCCTTGGGCGCCCATGACGGCGATCTCGGCCGTCGGCCACGCAAACACGGCGTCCGCCCGCAGGGAACGGGAGTTCATGACGACGTAGGCGCCGCCGTACGCCTTGCGGGTGATCACGGTCACCTTGGGGACGGTCGCTTCGGCGTAGGCGTACAGCAGCTTCGCCCCGTGCCTGATGATGCCGTTGTGCTCCTGCTCGACGCCGGGGAGGAATCCGGGGACGTCGACGAAGCTGATCACCGGGATGTTGAAGGCGTCGCAGAACCGGATGAAGCGCGCCGCCTTCACGGATGCGTTGATGTCGAGAGTGCCCGCCAGCACCGACGGCTGGTTGCCGACGATCCCGACCGTGTATCCGTCGAGCCTGGCGAAACCGACGACGATGTTCCCGGCGAAGTGCTCGTGCACCTGGTAGAACTCGCCGTCGTCGACGACCATCTCGACGAGATCGACCATGTCGTACGGCTGGCTCGGGTTGTCCGGGATGACCGAGGTGAGGTTCTCGTCCATACGGTCCGGGCGGTCCATCGGAGTGAAGTACGGGGGCACCTCCATGTTGTTGCGCGGCAGGAACGACAGCAGATAGCGGACCTCGTCGAGGGCGTCCCGGCCGGTGGGGGACACGAAATGGGTCACTCCCGAGTTCGAAGCGTGGGCCTGGGCGCCGCCGAGCTCCTCGAACGTCACCTCCTCGCCCGTGACCGCTTTGATGACGTCCGGTCCCGTGATGAAGAGGTGCGACGTCTGGTCGACCTGGTACACGAAGTCTGTGATGGCGGGCGAGTACACCGCCCCGCCGGCGCACGGGCCCATGATGATCGAGATCTGCGGGATCACCCCCGACGCACGCACGTTGCGCTCGAAGATTCTCCCGTATCCGTCGAGGGCGACCACTCCCTCTTGGATGCGGGCGCCTCCGGAGTCCTTGAGCCCGATGAGCGGAGACCCGGTCTCGAGGGCCATGTCCATGACCTTGATGATCTTGTCGGCGACGACCTCGCCGAGGCTCCCCCCGAAGGCAGTGAAATCCTCTGCGAACACGAGCACGTTGCGGCCGTCGACCGAGCCCCAGCCCGTTACGACGGCGTCCCCGAGCGGCCTGCGATTCTCGATCCCGAAGCCTGTGGCTTGGTGCCGCACGAAGAGGTCGAGCTCCTGGAAGGACCCCTTGTCGAGCAGAAGCTCGATCCGTTCCCTGGCAGTCAGCTTCCCGAGGTCGTGCTGGCGCTCGACGGCACGCTGGTTGGACGGTGCGAGTGCCTCGTTGCGCAGCTTGCGGAGATGCTCGATCTTCTCGTCGGTGCTCACTGCGCTTCTCCCATGTGACGGCTGCGCCGGGCTGCCGGCGGCGCAGGGCACGATTGGCCGCTGCGCAGCACCCTTCTAACCTTCCGTCCCACCTCTTACGACTCCGGTGGTTCCGAGATGGCTACACCTTACGTCACCGTCCACCTCACGGACGTGACGTCGACGCAGGATGCTGCCCTCGCCGAGGTGAGGAAACGGGACGGCTCGACGCCGGTGCTCGTGACGGCCGACCGCCAGTCGGCCGGGCGCGGCAGGTCCGGCAGGCCGTGGGAGCAGGCGACGGTCGCGGTCTTCGCTTCGCTGGCGTGGCTGCCCGGATGGACGGCTGAAGACGCAGCCGTCCTCCCGCTCGTGGCGGGCCTCGCCGTCAGGAGCTCGGTGGAGCTCATCACGGAACGGACCGTGACGCTGAAGTGGCCGAATGACGTGCTCATCGGAGCGGCCAAGGTGGCAGGGGTGCTCGTCGAGAGACACGACGACGTGATCGTCGCCGGCTGCGGAGTGAACCTGTGGTGGGACAACCCGGTCGCAGGCGGCGGGTCGGTACTCGACGACCGGCCCGCTCCCGGAACGGCGGCGACGGTCGCCGACGAGTGGGCCGCCGGCCTGCTCGATCGCATCGGCAGGGGCCCTTCCGGCTGGGGCCGGGGCGAGTATCTCGAGCATTGCTCGACCGTCGGCATGGACGTGACTTGGGAGCCGTCGGGCCGCGGCACCGCAGTCGGGATCGACGAGCGGGGAGGCCTCGTCGTCATGTCGGACGGCCTCCGGACGGTGCTGCGAGCCGGGGAGGTCGGTCTCGTGCGCCCCGCTAGATTCGCGCCCGATGTCTGATGAAGGAACCGCCCGGGCATGAGCGTGCTGAAGGGCGAGGGCAAGGTCGTGATCCTGTTCGGGACGAGCAGCATCGCGGCGCGCACGAAGATCCACCGCGGCTACATCGCCCGGCCGGATCTCGGGAGGGAGTGGCCGACCGTGCTGCTCATCCCCGACGGGCTGCTCGTCACGTCTTCCGTCAGGGACATCTCCCGCAGGTTGGCGCGCCAGGGACTCGCCGTCGTCGCACCCGAGCTGGGGGAGAGGTCCGCCGCCGACCTGGATGACATCGTCGAGTTCGTGTCAAATCCGGCAGGCTCCTGGTCGAGCGCCGGACGGGGGTACGGCCTGCTCGCCTTGGGCTCGGGAGCCGAGCTGGCGGTTGCTGCCGCCGCCAAGCGCGGCGTGCTCGCCCTGGCTCTCGCCTATCCCGCCGAGGATGGCCTCACCGGCATCTCGGCGGTGACGGCTCCCGTCCTCGGCTTGCTGCCGAGGGGCGAGGAGGGCTCGATCGGCTCCGTGCGATCCGCCGCCCCTCATGCCGAGCTCGTCGTCTACGACGGGGTCTCCCGTGGATTCCTCGACGACTCGGGCGACGCCTTCGACCAGCCTGCGTTCTCCGACGCCCTCGAGCGCATCAGCGTCTTCTTCGAGAAGCACCTGGCTGTGACGCTCCGGGCCTAGTCGTCCTCGGGCGGGCCCTTGGACGGAGGCGGCCCGATGCCGCGCTCGGCTTGGCGCCTCCGCTCCTGGACCTTGGCCCGCACGTCCTTCGTGCTCCTACGTGCCCGCCACGACTCGGCGAGCTCGCTGTTGCGAACCGACGTGATGGTGCGCTTGAAGATGCTCGGACGCCTCACCCTGGGGCGGGCCGCCTTCTCCGAGATCGACCTGCCGACCTGGGAGTGCTTCACCCGCTGGGAGAGAGTCGGCCCGCGCACACCGCGCGAGCCGAACAGGCCGCCGATCCCGGCCGCCACCCGCGTGAGCGGCCCGGGTCCGCCGTGCGACGGTCGCATGTAGCCGATCAGGAGGAACAAGCCGAGGAGCAGGAGCCCGCCGAGCAGCCCGATGCCGAGCCATGTTCCGAGGCTCCGTCCACCCGAGCCGCCGTCCCCGGGCAACGCAGCGAGCGATGTCGTCGTCGACGGCCCGGCCGTTGTCGGCGCCGCCGGCGTGGTGGTCGTCTCCGGCAGCGTGGTGGTGGTGGTGGTGGTCGTCGTGGTCGACGATGTCGTGGTGGTGGTCGAGGACGTGGTCGTTTCCAGCAGCGTGGTGGTGGTGGTGGTGGTCGTCGTCGTAGGAGGCTGCGTGGTGGTGGTGGTGGTGGTCGTCGTCGACGATGTCGTCGTCGGAGGCTGAGTCGTCGGCACCACCGTCACGGAGATCGTGCAGGTGAACGTCCCCGAATCGGATCGCTCCGTGACGGTGACCGAACCACCCGCCGACGCGCCGGCCGGAGCCCCGATCGTCAATTGCGCCGACCACGGTCCGGGACCTCCGCGGTTGTCCGCCAGGCTGGACGTGATGTCGCCGGAAGCCTCCTCCGTCAGGGCTGCCTCACTCGTCGAGTCGAGCGACAGGGTTCTCACCTCTGACTCTCCCGCGTCGACGGAGACCGACCCGGGACACGACGTGAACTCGGCGGCGGCGGGGGCCACCCGCAGGAGCACTGCCGAAACGACCGCGAAGAGCAGTGTCAGCGCCACCAGAAGTGCCGTTCCGGTTCGTCGGATGTGCATAGCCTGCTTTGGGTCCCCTTGCGGCGCTCAGACTACATCCGCGCCGCAGCCGCGGAGCGACAACGATCCCGGGCCGGTTGCGGGCAGTATTCTGCTGGTGGTGGGTGAGAGCGACGGGAGTCGGCAGCTGTGGCCTGGGGGCGCTGCACGTGAGGCGTTCGTGTTCACCGCCGTTGCTGCGGTCTGCCTCGACATCCTCCTCATCCTCTCAGGCGATGGCACGGTGGGGGTGGGTACCTCGTTCACCGTGTGGTCGGTCCTCAAGTCGCTCGTCATGGTCGCCGCCCTCCTGTGGCTCTTCTCGGAGACGAGAGAGGGCGCCCTGATCGCGCTGGCTGCGCTGGCGCTCGTCGTGGCGGCCGAGGACGTCCTCAACCTCACGAGCGAGCTCGGGACGTGGCTCTTCGATGCATTAGGGGAGAGCGCGGCTCGCCGGGGGGCCGACACCCAATTCGCGGGCAGGGCGCTGATCGCGACGCTCGTCGGAGGGCCGACCGTCCTGCTCGTGCTTCGATGCCGCCAGTCGCTGCGCAAGGCCTGCGTGGCGCTCGCCGGGTCGTTCGCCGTCCTCTTCGTCGTCGCGGTCGGCGTCGACTCCGTCTTCGACATCGCCAGCCAGAACCTCGACGAAGCGTTCGAGGACCCGATCACGTCGTTGCAGATGGCCTTCACGGTCGCCCTGGTCGTCGAGTCGCGGCGGAGGCTGAACGTGGTGCGGCTCACACGCCCCAGAACAACGGCACGCCGACAGTGAGTGCCACCAGGACCACCGCTGTCAGCGGGGCTCCCAACCTGGAGTAGTCGCCGTACCGGTAGCCGCCGGGCCCGTACACCATCACGTTCGTCTGGTAGCCGATGGGCGTCAGGAACGAAGCCGAGGCGGCGATGGCGATGGCGATGGCGAATCCGCGCGGGTCGGAACCGAGCGAAGCTGCTGCCGCCACCGAGATCGGGAACACGATCGACGCCGCCGCCACGTTCGAGATCACCTCGGTGAGCATGACCGTGGCGATGACGATCCCGACGAGAGTGCCGACCGACCCGAACGTGTCGAGCCCCGAGACGAGCAGTGAGGCGAGCTCCTCGGCGAGGCCGGAGGACGTGATGGCGCTCGACAGCCCGATCCCGCCTGCGATGAGGAGAACGACGTCGAGGTCGATGGAGCGCCTCGCCTCGCCCGGGGTCACGATCCGCAACACCATGACGGCCAACGCTCCGAGCAGCCCGGCGTTGAGGATCGGCATCACGCCGGTCGCCGCCAAGGCGACCACGCCCAAGAGCACGCCGACCGCCCACCAGCCGCGCTTGTCGGTGACCGGGAGCGGCCCGCTCAGCGGCGAGACGAGCAGGAAGTCGTGGCCGTCCCGCCAGCGGTCACGGAATCCGGGGTCCGCCAGAACGACGAGGGTGTCGCCGACGCGCAACGGCACCTCGCCGAGCTTGGCGTCGATCCGCTGACCGGCTCTGTGGATTGCGACGACGGCCGCCGAGTAGCGGCTGCGGAACTTCGCTTCCTTCAGCGTCGACCCGACGAGGTTCGACGAGGCGCCGACGACGGCCTCGAAGAAGTTCGATCGCGCCAGGTTGAACCCGACGAACTGGTCGCGCTCCCCGGAAGCCAGCCCGGGCATCGAGTGGAGGTCGATCACGTCGTCAGCCTTCCCGGCGAAGCGGAGCGTGTCACCGGCACGGAGCCGCATCGTCGGGGCAACGGCTGAGTTCACCTCGCCGTCGCGTTCCACCTGGACGAGGAACACCCCGGCGAGGTGACGCAGCCCTCCATCCTCGACGGTCACACCGTCGAGCGGGCCTCCCTGTTCGACGTCCATGTCGATCACGAACTCGCGGGCGAACTCGGTCAGTTCCCGGCGCGTGCCGATGCGGTCGGGAAGCACACGAGGCGCCAGCAACACGACGACGAGCAGCCCGAGGGCTGCGATCGGCAGCGCCAGCTTCGTCATCTCGAAGAAACCGATGGGCTCGAGCCCTGCGGCGTCCATGAGTCCCGAGACGACCAGGTTCGTCGACGTGCCGATGACGGTGACCGTCCCGCCGAGGATCGCCGCGAAGGAGATCGGCATGAGGAAGCGCGACGGGCTCTTGCCGCGTCTCGCCGCCCAGGCGCTCATCTCCGGCACGAGCACGGCGACGATCGGCGTGTTGTTGAGAACGGAGGACGCCGCTGCAACCGGAGGGAGCAGGGTGGCGAGCGTCCTGCGATCCGAGGCGGACGCATTCAGGGACCGGGCGATGAGCGGTGTGAGCACGCCGGTGCGCGACACCGCGCCGGCGACGATGTACAGGACGGCGATCGTCAGAGGCGCCGCGTTCGAGAATCCGGCGAACGCCTCGTCGCTCGTCACGACGCCGGTGAGCAGCAGGATCACGGTCGCCCCGAGCACCGCAGCCGCCGGAGGCACGAAGTCCTTCGCCATCGCGACGATCGACAAGAGGACGACGACGAGTGTCAGCCAGGCTTCCCAGCCCATGATTTCCTCACCGTCCTCGATCTCGCCTCAGGAGGTCGTTACCCCAGGTCAGGCCGCCTTGGGAGGCCTTCATGCGCCCGTCGAGCCCCGCCAATCCGGAATTGGTGTGGAAATTCGGTGCGCGCCGAGGCTATTTTGCCGTTCAGAAGGGAAGTCTATGACCTCATCGCCGAGTTCGGTGCCTCGGTACAGGCTGCGATCGAGGGACATGGCGTGGCACGACCTCGATGGTCGGATCGTTGTGTTCGACGACAGCATGCACGCGTACATGACACTCAACGACTCAGGCGCGACGTTGTGGCGGCGCCTCGCACCAGGAGCGACGTACACGGATCTCATCGAGGCGTTGCTCAGCGAGTACACCGTCGACCCCGGCACGGCCGCAGCCGACCTCGACAAGTTCCTCGAGGACCTGTCGGAGCACGGCTTGGTCGAGACGTCGTTCGGCTGACGGTCGGCAGCAAGCTCACGTAGGCAGCTCGGCGGCACCGCCGAGCACGTCGCGCATCGATCCCTCGGTCCTGGTCATCTCGGGACGCAGCGGGGCGAGGTTGTAGATGTACCCGATCGTCGGGGTGCCGACGAGGTCGAGCCGATCCTGGAGCTCTTCGAGGAGCGTGGCGCTCGACTCGTGAGGCACGACGATCAGCACCTTGTCGACGAGGCCGAGCAGAGTGCTGGCGTACGCCATGTGGAGCACCGGGGGCGAGTCGACGATCACGAGGTCGTAGTAGTCCTGGACCTGCTCGAAGAACTCGCGGGTTGCACCGAGTCGGAAGAACTCGGGTGCCGTCGTCTGTCGCCACCCCCTCGCCAACAGGTGGAGCCCCGTCGATCCCGAACCCTCGATCTGGACGACCGCTTCGTGGAGCGGCATCCCGACCTCGACGACCTCCGTGAGGCCCGCTGCCGGTCGCTCGTCGGGGAGCAGCAACATCGTGGTGGCCTGGTTGCCGAAGTCGGCGTCGATGAGGAGCACCCGCTTGCCTTCCTTGGCGGCCGCCAGGGCGGTGTTCGTTGCGACGACCGATTTGCCGTCCGCCAGCCCCGCCGACGTCACGGCCACCACCTTGCCGGCAGTGATCAGGCCGCCGGTCGTGATGGGGCGGCTGAAGTCGAGACCGGCCGCCGCGAAACGAAACGCCTCTGCCGAAGCCGAGCGGGGATCGGTGCGCACCGGAAGAGCGGAGCGGATCCCCTCCTGGAGGAAGTTCGGCACCGCCGCGATGAGAGGCGCTGCCAAGACCAGCTCCGGCTGGGTGCGGTCGGTGATGGTGCGACGTCGCAGCGCCAGCAGGTATGCGAACCCTGAGCCCACGAGCATGCCGAGGAAGACGCCCACGATGAGGAGTCGTTGCAGGTTCGACTGAACCGGCGCCGCTTCGAGCGCCTCCGTCTTTATCGACCCGGCTCCGGCCGACCGGGCGCTGCTGATGACGATCTCTTGCCGGTCGCGCTCGAGGGTGTCGATCTGGTCCTCCAGCCTGGTGTGCGACTCCACGAGCTGCTGCACCTGCTGTGACTCGCTGAGAGCCGCGATCACCGCCCTCATGGCATCGACCTGATCCCGCACCTGGAGCACCCGGACGTTGAGCGCCGCCCGCGTCTCCTCTGACACCGTGGCGTCGAGCTGATCGTTGAGGCTCACCAGCTCTTCGATGAGGTCGTCGAGTTGACGCCCCAGCTCGATGCGTCCCTCCGAGCGCTCCGTCGTGAGGGCGTCGATCTGCTCCTGGGTATCGGCGCCCTCCACTCGCTTCTCCTCGATGAGCTGGTCGATTATCTGGAGAGAGGTCTCCGTGTTGCGCTGCAGCTCGCTGCGGACCAAGTCCTCGTAGGCGGCGATGATCGAGTTGGCTCCGATGATCGCCCAGTCGCCCCCCGACGCCCTGAACCGCACGGCGATCACCGAGCTGTCCTGCACCTGGTTGATCGTCGCCTGCTCCGTGATGCCCGAAGCGTCGTACGGGAACTCCTCGTCGAGGCCCGTCGCCAGCAGTTGGGCTCGCTGGGCGACCTCGCCCGACTTGAGGAGCTCGGTCTGGTCGCGGACGTACTGCTGTTGTACCTGCGTGGAGACGCTCGGTCCCGCGATCGTCGAGCTCGGATCCTGCACCTGGATGGACGCCAGGGCGACGAACTCGTCCGTGCTCGTCGCGCCGGCGTACCACCAGGCGGCCGAGGCGGAGACGAGGGTGATGAACAGGACCAGCCATCTGTAACGCCAGATGGCGCGCAACAGTGTCGGTTCGAGTGTCGTGAGGTCGTCGTTCATGGCATCGGGCCCGGGGGAAGGGTAGCCGAAGGGCCTTGGTATCCGACGGCGCGGACTTCGCCCCGCTCTCTCATGCGACGGCATCCGCGGTGAGGCGCAACGGGTACCCGTACGGACGCATGAACGGAGCGGCAACGGCTGTGACCAGCCTCCGGTCGGCCGGGCGCATCTCGTGGCGCCATGCCTCGTCGGCGCGCAATGTCACGTCGCCCGTCGTGAAGCGGCTGGGGTTGCCCGACACGGTGTGGTTGGGGTGGAGCCGTACTGTTCGTCCCTCCGTGAAAGGCAGCACGGCATCCGGCTCACCGATCCGGTCGAGGAGCATGCGAATCGCCGCCTCCGGCTCTGCCATCAATGACTCGTAGGTGAGCATCGTGTAGTTGGGGTGGCGCTTGAACGTTGCCCGGGTTGCGGCGTTCCACATGACCCAGTAAGCCGCCGTCTCGACAGGCGCCGTGCGAGTCATCTCGCGCTCGTCCGTCGTGTCGAGCTGGCGTTTCGGTCTGCTCTGGCTGAGGGCGACCGCTCGCGGATCCCTCACCAGGTGGACGACATGGAGGTCGATCGACGGGACGAGGGACAGCAGGAACGTGTGGGCCGGCACCTTCGACGAGTCGACGATCACGCGGGCGCCCGTCGTCTCGGCGATCGCCGAGTAGAGCGAGTCGAGAAAAGGGACCAATGGTGCGAGCCGGCCGCGGTACCAGCCTCGGGCCGGCGGAAGCACGGCAGCGGGCGTATAGCGGGTCCTGACGCGTTCCATCAGGCCGGCGACATGCGCCGCATCGACCGCCTCGATCCCGCCGAAGGCCGCCTCGAACACGCGCGGCCACAGTTCGCATTCGTAGACGGTCTTGCCGCAGCCGCAGAGCCTCCGATCGATCAGGGATCGTTGCCACAGGAAACGCAGCTCTCCGACCGACACGAAGCCTTCGATCTCCCCGAGCACGTTGTCGAGGACCGTGCTGCCGCTCCGCCCTGCACCCGTGATGGCGACGACCTTGACGCTCACGGCTTTTCTCCGGAGAGGGCGCCGAGCATTCCGCGCTCGAGGTCGCTCAGTCCCCGACCGGCTGCCAGATGGTCGGCGACCCGGCCTCTGATCCTCGCCAGCCAGTAGTCGCGGGCCTCACCGGCCTCGATGTGCCGGCCCGTCACCGGACGGCCGAGGGCGCTCGCCGACGCCAGGTAGAGCACCATGTCGGAGCCCGGCGGCGCCCACCCTGCCTCCTCCCAGTCGATGAGCACGAGCGTCCCATCCCCGAAGCGGCGCAGGTTCCACGGTGTGAAGTCGCCGTGGGCCGGCTCCCAATGGGCCGGGGTGTCAGGCGGCCTGGCGAGGGGCGAGAGGGCCATCGCCAGCTCGTCGAGGATCGCCCCGTCGGGGGCGCCCCGCTGCATGCGATGCATCCGAGGCGGCAGCGGCGTGGTGACCAGATACGACCATTCGTCGGCCGCCCTCCCGGTGACGAGCAGCTCGGGTACCGAGAAGGAACGGGGCCGGTGCGCCTCGAGCAGCTCCAGGGCGGCGACTTCCGCGGCGATTCGGCCGTCCTGGCTCCGTAGCGCCTTGAGGAATCCGACGGGCTCGTCGGCGCGGATGATCAACAAGAGGAGTCCGGGGCGTCCCTCCCTGCGCTCGTACACGACGTGGCCGTCGAACGAGCCGACGGCGTCCGACACCGCTGAGAGCATCTGCTCGAGCGC
>DASWKR010000093.1 GCA_036396535.1 Acidimicrobiia bacterium
GTCGGGCTGGCCGGATTCGAACCGGCGACCTCTTGACCCCCAGTCAAGCGCGCTAACCAAGCTGCGCCACAGCCCGAGAACGGACACTCTACCGGCCTCCTCCCGGTGGGCATCTCCCGTTCTTGCGTCCCCACATCGCCGATATGCGACGGACGGACGCCGGAACGGGTCGGGGAAGGGCGTGATCCGTTCTTGCGTCCCCACATCGCCGATGTGCGACGGAGGGACGCCGGAACGGGTCGGCCGCCGTCACGTGATGCGATCGATGAGCCAGCCGGCGATCTGGATGGCGCGCCACAGGAGGTAGAGCCCGGCTGCGACGACGAGGATCAGGAACCCGACTGGCCACGGGAGATCCTCGTCGTCGTGCTCGGCGGATGACGCCGGATGACCCTCGTCGGCACTCATACCGGCGGTACGCCGTGGCGGCGGTCAGAGAACGAGCGTGGCTTGTTGGCGGCGAACGCCAACCGCCGGACGAGCTCGTCGCGCAGGTCCTCCGGTTGGACGACGGCATCGATGACGATCTCGGAGGCGAGCCGCATGAGGTCGACGTCCTCCTCGTACTCGGCCCGCCGATCCGACACGAATTCGGCGCGCTCGCTCTCGGGGAGCTGCTGGATCTTGTTGAAGTACACGGCATTGACCGCGGCTTCCGGCCCCATGACTGCGATCTCCGCCGTCGGGAGGGCGAGTGCCGCGTCCGGCCGGAATCCGGGCCCGGAGAAGGCGTACAGCCCTGCCCCGTATGCCTTTCGCACGATCACCGAGATGCGCGGCACCGTCGCTTCTGCGATGGCGGTGAGCATCTTGGCGCCGGCTCGGATGATGCCCTGCCGCTCGACCTCCGTGCCGATCATGAACCCGGGCACGTCGGCGAGGAACACCAGAGGCACGTTGAATGCATCGCACAGCCAGATGAAGCGGGCCGCCTTGTCGGCCGAGTCGACGAAGAGGACACCACCGAGGTGGCTCGGCTGGGAGGCGACGATGCCGGCAGGCTTCCCCTCGAGGCGCCCGAACGCCGTGATCACCTCCCGGGCGAAGAGCTCCTTGACCTGGAGGAGGGAGCCCTCGTCGAAGACGGCCTCGAGGAGATCGACCATGTCGTAACCGTGCGCCGAGTCGTCCGGCAGGACGGACGCCGGGTCGGCCCCCTCTCGTACCGGGACCGGCTCGTACGAGGGAGGGAGCACCCGGTAGTGGTCGGAGACGTACGAGAAGTACTGCTTGGCCCAATCGATGGCGGCTTCGTCGGAGTCGACGAGGGCGTCGCCGCAACCCGACACGGTGCAGTGCATCCTGGCGCCGCCCATCTCCTCGAGCGTCGTCGTCTCGCCGATGACCATCTCGGCCATCCGTGGCGACCCGAGGTACATCGAAGCCCGCCCCTCCACCATGACGACGACGTCGCAGAAGGACGGGATGTACGCCCCACCTGCGGCGGACGGGCCGAACAGGCAGCAGATCTGCGGGACCCGGCCGGAGAGGCGCACCTGGTTGTAGAAGATCCTCCCGGCCCCCCTCCGCCCGGGGAACAGGTCAACCTGGTCGGTGATCCTCGCTCCCGCCGAATCGACGAGGTAGAAGACGGGCAGCAGCTCGTCGTAAGCGGACTCGAGCGCCCTGATGATCTTCTCGACCGTGAGCCGCCCCCACGACCCCGCCTTCACCGTCGGGTCGTTGGCGATCACCATCACGGCACGACCCGACACCCGCCCCCTCCCTGTGACGACCGCGTCGGCGGCGAGCTCGTCGTCCGCTGCGTTGGCGAGCAGCCCGTCCTCGACGAACGAGCCGGGATCGCACAGCCTCCCCACCCTGTCGCGCACGAACATCTTGCCTTGCTCGCGGGTCTTCTCCCGGTGCCGCTCGGGGCCGCCGAGCTCGGCACGCTCGGCGGCCTTCCTGAAGCGGTCGGCGACGTCACTCATGCTCGCGGCTCCTGTGCCTCCGCCTCGTCCTGAGCCGGATGGGCGTTCCGGTGAAGTCGTACTCCTCCCGGATCCGGTTCTCGAGGAAGCGTAGGTAGTCGGGGGCGAGGTCGCCTCCTCTCACGAAGAGCACGATCGTCGGCGGGTCCGTCTCGGCCTGCACTGCGTAGATGATGTGGGCCCTCCTGCCGCGGCGAACCGGCGGTGGGTGCGCCTGCTGCCAATCTCTCACGAGGCGGTTCAGCTCGGGGGTGGGGATGCGCTGCCCCCTGCTCTCCAGCACCAGCCGGATCGCCTTGGGAAGGCGATGGATCCTGCTGCCCGTCTTGGCCGACATCCGCAACACGGGCGCCCAGCTGATGAAGGCGAGGCGGTCGCCGACGCTGTCCTCGGTGGCGAGGCGCTCCTCCTCGGTGATGACGTCCCACTTGTTGAGGATGACGATGATCCCGACGCCGGCGTCTGCGATCTCCTCCGCCAGCCGCTGGTCCTGATGCGAGGCGCCTTGGGTGCCGTCGATGAGCAAGAGGGCGATGTCGGCCCTTCCCAGCACGTCGCGGGCGCGCAGCACGGCATAGAACTCGACGTCGTCCTTGACCTTGGTGCGCCGCTTGATGCCTGCGGTGTCGACGATCTCGTACTTCTCCCCGTCGAGCTCGACGATCGAGTCGATGGGGTCGCGGGTGGTGCCCGGCGTGTCGGACACGAGAACCCGGTCCTCGCCCGCCAGCTTGTTGAGCAGCGTCGACTTTCCGACGTTGGGCCTGCCGATGATCGCCAGCCGAGGAAATGTGCTCACCGGCTCACCCTTGCCGGTGTCCGGGAGCATCGCGACCAGGGCGTCGAGGAAGTCTCCCGACCCTCTGCCGTGCAATGCCGAGACCGGCACCGCCTCGCCGAGGCCGAGGGTCCAGAGGTGATCCAGGTCGGTCTCGTGCCGGGCGCCGTCCACCTTGTTGGCGACGAGGATGTGCGGAGTGCTGCTGCGCTGGAGGAGCCTGGCGACGCCCTGATCGTCGTCGCTGAGCTCAGACGTCGCGTCGGCGACGAACACCACCACGTCGGCAGCCTCGATGGCTGCCTCCGCTTGACCGCGGATGCCGGCGGTGAGCTCCTCGCCCGGTGACAACTCCCAGCCACCCGTGTCGACGAGGAGGAACTCGCGCCCGTTCCACTCTGCGACGAACTCACGGCGATCGCGTGTCACCCCGGGCTGCTCGTCGACGACGGCGACCTTGCGGCGCATGATGCGGTTGACGAGCGTCGACTTGCCGACGTTGGGCCGTCCCAGGACTGCGACGACGGGAAGCCCGCTCAATCCGCCACCCCCTCCAGCAGCCCAGCCGCGGTGGCCGGCACGGCGAGCACCGGAGCCTTGGCGGCGGCTCGGACCTCGTCGAGCGACACGTCGTCGAGGAATACGTCGCCCCGCAGCGCCACGTCGGGAACCAGGTAGGAGCCGGCCTCCTCCCGATCGTTCGCCAGGGCACGCTTCAGGTCGCCGCCGACCATGAGCCCGGCGACGGCGACGTTGCCCATGAAGAAGTCGTTGCGAACCGCCAGGATTCGCAGGGGTCGCCCGCCGAGCCGCTCGAGACGAGCCAGTACCGGCCGCATTGCCTTCTCGCCGTACTCGCCGGTGACGATCACGACGGGACCGCGGCCGGGTGAGGGGTCGCGACCCGTGTGGCGCGCCGCCCGATAGCCGCTCGCCGGCGCCGCCGGGATCGTCCGCCACTCTCCGGTGACGATCCGCTCGGCGGCGGCCGAGCCTCGTTCCAGCCGGTCGACCTCGTCGTACAGTGCCCGCACCATCCCGATCCCGTTCTCGTGCTGCTCGAAGCCCTCGTACTCGTGCGAGGCTGGAAAGGGGCGGTCGGCCATCAAGTAGAGCTCGTCCGAGGCGAAGAACATCCTCCTCCCGAGGAGGCGGAGCGCCGTTGCCCGCCACTCGTCGATGATGTCGAGGTCGCGGCGAGCCTGGGCTGCGTCGTGCGGCTCGAGAGTCGACTCGGTGTTGAATTGCGACGTGCCGAGCGGGACGACGCCGACAGACGCCAGATCTCGATATCGTGCGACGATCTCGGCGCACGTCCTGGCAAGGACATCCGCCCCGTTGACCGTTGGGCACAAGACGATCTGGCCGTGTACCTCGACACCGTTGGTGAGCAGGGCCCGCAGCCAGCGCAGGCTCGTCGCACCGCGCGGGTTTCTCAACATCTTCGCCCGGATGTCCGGGTCGGTGGTGTGGATGGAGACGTAGAGCGGGCCGAGCCGCTCCTCGACGACCCTCGCCACGTCGAGCTCACTGAAGCGGGTGAGCGTCGTGAAGTTGCCGTAGAGGAACGAGAGCCGATAGTCGTCGTCCTTCAGGTAGAGGGACTTCCTCATCCCCGGCGGGAGCTGGTAGATGAAGCAGAACTCGCAGTGGTTGTCGCACGTCTGCACCCGGTCGAAGATCGACGAGCTGAGGCGCAGTCCGAGTGGTTCGCCTTGCCCTTTCACGAGCTCTACGCCGACGTCGCCCGAGGGGCGACGGATCCGCAGATGGAGCTCCGGCTCGTCCACGAGCTGCTGGTACTCGATGACGTCGGTCGGTACGACGCCGTTGACGGCGAGCAGCTCGTCTCCGGCGTCGAGGCCCGCTGCGGCCGCGGGCGAGCCAGGGACGACTTCGAGGATCGTGGGGAAGGACATGGCAAACCGAAGTCTACGAGGGCCGAGGATCGCGCCGGTCCGTCCTGCCACCCGGAAGGATCACGGTTGGCAGTAGCCTTCCGAGATGCCCTCGAAGGTCCTCGTCGCCGAGCCGCGCGGCTTCTGCGCTGGAGTCGAGATGGCCATCAAGGCGCTCACCTGGATGGTGAGGGTCTTCGATCCGCCCGTGTACTGCTACCACGAGATCGTCCACAACAGCGCCGTCGTCGAGGCGTTCGAGCGAGCAGGAGTCGTGTTCGTCGACGACTTCGACAACGTGCCCCCGGGCCGTCCGATCATGTTGTCGGCGCACGGTTCGGCGCCCGAGATCGTCGCTTCGGCCGAGCATCTGGCCGCAGTGATGGTCGATGCCGTCTGCCCGCTCGTGACGAAGGTGCACCACGAGGTGAAGCGAATGGCAGGCAAGGGCTTCGACATCATCTATGTCGGCCATCACGGGCACGACGAGGCGACGGGCGCAGTCGCCGAGGCACCGGAGGCGGTCACGCTCGTGGATCCCCGCGACGGGCTCGGTGACTTCGCCGCCACCGATCCCGGGCGGGTGGCTCTCCTCGCACAGACGACGCTCGGGCTCTTCGAGTGGGAGGAAGTCCTCGAGACCGCCCAAGATCTGTACCCGGAGCTGTGGACGGCGCGCCGGAGCGACCTGTGCTACGCCACGACGAACAGGCAGACGGCCGTCAAGCAACTGGCCAGGGAGGCGTCCCTCGTGCTCGTGGTCGGATCGGTGACCTCGTCGAACACCAACGCCCTGGTGCGCGTCGCCGAGAACGCAGGTTGCGCCGCACACCGCATCGACGGGCCGGACGACATCGACGATGAGTGGCTCGTGGGCCACGACGTCATCGGCGTCACCTCGGGCGCCTCGGCTCCCGACCAGCGCGTCAAGGCAGTCATCGAGGCGCTGGCGCCGACCGAAGGCGTCTCGTATGTCCGCGTCATCGACGAGGACGAGTACTTCCCGCTCCCACCTTCGCTTCGGCGGTTCGTGCAGACACTGCAGACCCTCGTCGAGGGGGCCTTCGCGGCACGCCACCCCGGCAGGCCGGGCCCGATCGAGTACGACAGGGAGTGGGACGCAACGTCGGCTCTCGAGTTGCTCGGCGTGTGAAGCAGCACGGGACGGGAGCCACTCACGGTGTCGCGCCCGCCGTGTCGGACGAGGAGGCCTCGCTGACCGCCTTGTCAGACCGGACGCTGCTGCCCGTTCCGCTCGGCGACCAGGCGAAGGATCTCGTCGACGACCGCGTCGACGGTGAGCCTGCCGGTGTCGATGACGACTGCGTCGTCCGCCGGCTGCAGCGGCGAGGCGGCTCGCGTCGCGTCCGCATGGTCGCGACGTTCCAGGTCGGCTCCGACGTCGTCGACCGACCGCCCGGACGACTCGTCGTCGCCGGCACGCCTCACCGCTCGAACCTCGGCGGGCGCCGTCAGGAACACCTTCACCGGCGCACCCGGAAACACGACGGTTCCGATGTCGCGGCCTTCGACGACGGCCTCACCTCCTCGGCTCTCCACCCAGTGGCGCTGGAGAGCCACGAGGAGTCGCCGCACCCCTGGTATGGCAGCGATTCCGCTGACGGCAGAGGTGACTTCTCCCTCGCGGATGGCGTCGGACACCACCTCGCCGTCGAGCCGGACGGCGCCGTCGCTCACGTCGATGTCGGCGGCTGCCACGACCGACACGACGGCCGGCTCATCGGCGGGGTCGATGCCTGCCCGAAGCACCGCCAACGTCGCCGCCCGATAGGTCGCTCCGGTGTCGAGCGATGCGCAGCCGAGCCGGTCGGCGACCGCCCGAGTCACCGTGCTCTTCCCGACGCCGCTCGGTCCGTCTATCGCGATGACCACAGGCCCTCCAGTACCTCGTAGAAGCCAGGCCAGGAGACCGCTGCGGCGCCTGCGCCGTCGATCCGGACGGCCCCTGTAGCCGCCGTGGCGGCCACGGCCCCGGCCATCGCGATGCGGTGATCACCGTGCGACTCGACCGTCCCGGTTTCCAGCCAGCCTGTGCCGACGATGACGAATCCGTCCTCGGTCGCCTCGGCGCCACCCCCGAGCGCCCTGATCATGGCCACCGTCGTCGCGATCCGATCGCTCTCCTTGCCTCGCAGCTCGGCGGCGTCCCGCACCACCGTCATCCCCTCTGCGTAGGCGCCGAGCACGCCGACGAGCGGCAGCTCGTCGAGGGTTGCGGCGGCGAGCTCACCCGACACCTCGGTCGCCGCGAGCACCCCGCCGTACACGGTCACGGAGCCGATGGGGTCTCCCATGGCCGACCCGGTGACCTCGGCCTCGATACCGGCGCCCATCGACTCGAGCACCTGGAGGAAGCCGATGCGGCCTGGATTGAGGGTGATGCCCGGGGTCGTGACTCTGGCCCCCGGCTTCACTGCGGCCGCCGCCCACAGGAAGGCTGCCGACGACGGGTCGCCGGGCACGACGTACTCGAACGGCTCCAACTCCCCCGGCACGACCTGAAAGCGGTTCCGGTCGAGCCAGCGGCCGCGCCCGAGCGCCTCGAGCCAGCGCTCGGTGTGGTCGCGAAATCCGGGCGGGCTCGACACCACCGAGGAGCCCCTCGCCTCCAGGGCGGCGAGCTCGAACGCCGTCCTCGCCTGGGCCGAGGCGATGGGGATCTCGACGTCGGTACCCCTCAGCTCACCGGGGGCATGGACGGTGATCGGAGCCCGCTCGCCGTCGCTCACCTCGATGGATGCACCGAGCGCCTCGAGCGGTCCGACGAGGCGTCCCATCGGGCGGCGCAGCAGCGTGACGTCGCCTGTCAGCTCGGATCGATACGGGCGGGTGGCGAGCGCTCCCGCCATCAGCCGCAGCGTGGTCCCGGAGTTGCCGCAGTCGAGCGGGCCGACCGGCTCCCGCCACGCCCGCCGGCCTGGCGACGCCAGGCGCCCGCCGTCGATGGTCACGCCGAGGGCTCTGAGAACGGAACGGGTCGATGCGATGTCCTCACCCGGCCCTTGGTTGGCGATGTGTGACTCCCCTGCTGCGAGGGCGCCGAGGATCAAGGCCCGGTGGGAGAGCGACTTGTCACCGGGGACCGCCACAGAACCCGCGAACGGCGCGTCGGGGGGATGCAGGGTGACTTTCGTCGCGGGTGGGCTCACTCGTCGTCCTCGGGCAGTGAGGCATCTTCCCACGTCACGGAGGCGGCCGAGTACAGCGACCGGATCTCGTCGATCGAGAGCCGGCGTGCCGCCCCCGGTGCCAGGTGCTGGTCGCCGATCGGGCCGATCCGGGTGCGAACCAGGCCAACGACCTCGTGGCCGATCGCCTCGAACATCCTGCGCACCTCTCGTTTGCGCCCCTCCGCCATGACGATCTCGACGAGTGCCTGGTCCCCCGCCGATGACGTCAGTCTCGCCGAGACGGCTCTGGCCTCCCCGTCGTCCAGCTCGACGCCTCGCACGAGCTCGCCAAGCGCCGCCGTCGGAGGGATTCCCGAGACCCGGGCGACATATGTCTTGAGGATGCCGTGGCTCGGGTGCATCACCAGGTTCGCCAGCTCGCCGTCGTTCGTGAGGAGCATGAGACCCTCGGACTCGGCGTCGAGCCGCCCCACCGGGTAGAGCCTGGTGTCCGACTCGACGAGGTCGACGACGGTCGGCCTGCCCTGGGGGTCGTCCGCCGTGCTGATGACGCCGACGGGTTTGTACACGAGGTACGTGGCGACGTCGGGTCGGATCGGCAGGGGCAGCCCGTCGATGGTGACCCGTGCCGATCCCGGATCCACCCGCTGGCCGATGACGGCCACCGACCCGCCGACCTCGACTCTGCCTGCGGCAATGAGCTGCTCAGCGCGCCGCAGCGAGCAGTAGCCGGACCGCGCGATCAGCTTGTGGAGCCGCTCGATGATGTCTCCGGACGGAACGGCCGCTCCAGCGCGTCCACGACCGCCGCCGGCGGGACGTGGTCGGCGAGTGGCGGGAGCTCTGCGAGGGTGTTGACGCCGAGCCTCTCGAGGAAGAGGCCGGTGGTGCCGTACAGGATCGCCTGCCCGGGACCGGCGGCAATCCCGACCTCGGCGACGAGCCCGCGCCGCTCCAGGGTTCGCAGGGCCCGCTCGGAGTCCACGCCTCGGAGCTCGGCAACCTGGCCACGCGACACCGGTTGCCGGTACGCCACGACTGCCAGCGTCTCCAGCGCGGCGCTCGAGAGGCGAGCGGCCCTTTCGGTTGCCGCGAAGCGCTCGAGGTACTCCCGGGCTTCCGGATGGCTGTAGAGCCTCCATCCGCCGGCGACCTCGACGAGTGAGGTGCCCCGCTGCCCGGTTTCCAGCTCGGCGGAGAGGGAGTGGAGCTCAGCTTCGACGTCGGCGGTCGGGATCTCGAGCAGCTCGGCGAGCTCACCGACCGCGATCGGCTCCTCGGCGACGAAGAGGACCGCCTCGATGACGCGCCTGCGGTTCATGCCGTCCCCCATTCGCTCTGGATCGCTTCGAAGTCGGACTCGTCGACACCTGCATTGTGCGTGACCGTGATCGGGCCCTCCCGGCCCTCCTGGGAGAGGCGCAGAATGCCCCACCTGGCCAGCTCGAGCACCGCCAGGAAGTAGGCCACGACCTCGAGGGGGCGAGCGCAATGGGCGACCAGCTCGTCGAAGTCCTCGGCGGCGCCGGCGACGAGGCGCCGGCGCACGTCGGCGAGCGCCGCGTCGACGGACGGCAGGTCGAACTCGAGATGATCGAGCTCGACTTCCTCGTCCCGGCGATTCAGCGCCCGCTCGGCGATCAGCGCCAACTCGGATGGTGTCACCATGAGCGGGACGTCCGGCAGCCTCGGCTCGATCCCGGGATCCAAGCCGGCTTGGCGAGGCACGAAGCGGTCGGCGCTCTCGAACCTGTGCGCCATCACCGCGGCGACGTCCTTGAAGGTGAGGCACGCCAACAGCCTGGCGAGCAGGCGGTCGCGCTCCTCGGCGAGCGCCAGCTCCTCATCGAGGTCGAACGCCGACTCGCCCGGGAGGAGCCGTCTCGCCTTCAGCTGGATGAGGGTGGCCGCAATGAGCAGGAACTCGCTCGTCACATCGATGTCGAGCTGCCGCATGGCGTCGAGGTACGCCAGGTATTCGGTGACGATGCTCGCAAGGCTCAGCTCGGTGATCTCGAGCTGATGCGACGTGATCAGCTGCAGCAGGAGGTCGAGCGGGCCCTCGAAGACGCGCGTCTTGACTTCGTACGACATGTGCGAGTGCATCGTATCGAGTGGCTCCCCGCCGACCATGGCATTCATGCGCGATCCGCGTCGAGGAGGATCTTCCAGCGACCCTGGTCGACCCCTGGGGGCGCCGGTCCCGGGTGGTGCCGGGCGAAGTCGACGACGATCGACTCGGCGCCTGCCGCCTCGAGCTCTGCTGCCCCGATCGGGCCGTGTCGCCTGTAGGCGGCGTACCTGGGCGGCAGCGGCAGTCGCGCCATCTCGATCAGGGTGGCAACCGACCTGGCGATCGCCCCCGGGGTGGTGTGGCGTTTTCCCACGTCATGGAGGAGCCCCGCCCTCGCCAGCTCATGGTCCGATGGGGCAGCCGCCACGACGGCCATGGCGACGTCGAAGGAGTGGCGCTGGTCCTGTCGCGCCATGCCCCAGAAGAGGCTCAGCTCGGGCTCTCGGAGCATCCGGCCGGCGGCGAGCTGCTCGGCCGGGCCGAGAGGCCGGGCGCGCAGGTGACCCAAGAACCGGCGAGCGAGGTGAGGGAGGTCGGCCGGTGTGACCGGCACTCAGGATCGCTTCGACTTGCAGTCGACGCAGTACAGCGACGTCGGGCGGTAGTCCATCCGGGCGTCGTCGATCTCCTTGCCGCAGGTCTCGCAGAACCCGTACGTCCCCGCCTTGACCTTGGCGAGCGCCGCGTTGACGTCGTCGAGCATCGACTTGACGTTGTCGACGATGCCCAGCACCTCGGTCCGCTCGGCTGTCGCGGCGGCGGCGTCGGCGAATCCGTCGCCGAACTCGACGTCGCCGGTGAGCTCACCGGACTCGTTTGCTCCGAGCTCGACGAGTTGGCGGAGGAGCTTGGCGCGCTCGTCTTCGAGGGCGACGACTGCCGAGTTCAGGTTCATCGTTCTCCTCCGTGAGGATGCCTCGCGTCGAGTTCAGCGGCTCCGTGGGTGCGTCGAGACGTAGACCTCGTACAAGTGCTGCGGGGACACCCGCGTGTAGATCTGCGTTGTCGAGATACTAGCGTGACCCAAGATCTCCTGGACGGTCCTGAGGTCGGCTCCACCCTCGACCATGTGCGTCGCGGCAGAGTGCCGCAGCACATGGGGCGAGATCGCATCGATCGGGAGCCCGGCAGCCGCGGCGTGCTTGCGGACGATGAGCCAGACCGCTTGCCTCGTCAGCCCGCCGCCCCGCGCCCCGATGAACAACCTGCCGGGGTCCGGCCTGCCGCCCTTGAGCTCGAGGCGCACCGGCAGGTAGTCCTCGATGGCTGCGACGGCATAGCGGCCGATCGGCACCAGCCTCTGCTTGGAGCCCTTGCCGGTGAGCAGCGCCGTCCTCTCACTCAAGTCGACGTCGAGCACATCGAGCGCCACCGTCTCGGCGACCCGGGCTGCTGTGGCGTACATGAACTCGAGCAGCGCTCCATCCCTCACGCCGAGCTTCGTGGTTCGAGGTATGGCGTCGAGGAGGCGCTGCACCTCGTCGACCGTGATCGCCTTGGGCAGCGTCGCCGGCCTGGAAGGCGCCTCCAGCAGGGCCGTCGGGTCGGCGCCCGCCATCTCCTCTGACACGAGGAACCGATGGAGCCCACGCACAGCCGCGATCTTGCGTGCAATCGTCGTCGCCTCCATACCGGCGTCGCGCAGCGCCCCGACGTGGCGGGAGACGTCCTCGGGAGTGATCGACTCGACGCTCTCGACATCCCTGGTGGCCAGGAATCGCCGGTACTGGGCGAGGTCTCGCCGGTAGGCGGCGCGCGTGCTGACCGCCAACCCTCGCTCGGAGCCGAGCGCCGCGATGAACTCGTCGATCGCCGACTCGAGCCTCATCTCGTCCCGGCGACGAGGTGGTGCACCGCGATGAGGGTCTTGGCGTCCTCGAACTCACCTGCCGCCAGCCGTCCCGGCAACTCGGACAGCGGGATCGACACCAGTTCCGCCGATTCCTCCTCGACCCCGTGAGGCATCGAGTCCACCGGCTCGAGGTCCGTGGCGACGAACAGGCTCATGTGCTCGTCCGTGAACCCAGGCGTCGTCCAGAACGAGCCGATCAGCTCGAGCCGCCCGGGCCGATATCCGATCTCCTCTTGCAGCTCGCGGGCCGCCGTCACCTCCGGCGGCTCGCCCGCCGAGTCGCGCTTGCCCGCCGGGATCTCGAGGAGCGCCCTGCCGATGGGGCTGCGGAACTGGCGGAACAGCAGCAATGCTCCGTCGAGGATCGGGGCGACCGCCACGGCTCCCGGATGGCGCACCGCCACTCGTTGCAGCCCCTCGCCCGATGGGCCGACGTAGTGCTCCCTGACGAGCCGCAGAAACGCCGCGGTCGCCACGTCTCGCCATCCGACGAGGCGGAACTCGCCGGATGACACGTCAGTGTCCGGACTCGCGAGCATCCTCGTGCCCGGCACGAGCGTCCTCGTGCACCGCTTCCGGTGCGCTGACCGGTGCCTCGGTCGCCTTGTCGAGGGCCCGCTTCCGTTCCAGGGCGGCGGCGACGAACCCGACGAACAACGGGTGCGGATCATCGGGCCGCGAGCGCAGCTCGGGATGGAATTGTGAGGCGATGAAGAACGGGTGGCCCGGAAGCTCGACGATCTCGACGAGGCGGTCGTCGGGCGAGATGCCGGTGAGCGCCAGGCCGGCCGCTTCGAGATCGTTGCGATAGCGGTTCGTGACCTCGTAACGGTGCCGATGGCGTTCGTAGATGAGCTCTTCGCCGTAGAGCCTGCGAGCCAGCGAACCCGGCATCAGCTTGGCCGGGTACAGGCCGAGGCGCATCGTGCCGCCCTTGTCCTCGACGTCTTCCTGGTCGGCCATCAGGTCTATGACGGGATGAGGCGTCATCGGGTCGAACTCGGAGCTGGATGCGGCTCCGTACCCGAGCTCCGAGCGGGCGTACTCGATGACGGCGCACTGCAGACCGAGGCACAACCCGAGGAAGGGGATCTCGTGTTCTCTGGCGTGCCTGATCGCCTGGACCTTCCCTTCGATTCCCCTGATCCCGAAGCCGCCAGGGACGAGGATCCCGTCGAGCCCGTCGAGGTACGTGTCCGTGAGGAGCCCTTCGACCTCGTCGCTCGCCACCCAACGCAAGTCGACCTTCACTCCGTTGGCCATCCCGCCGTGGCGCAAGGCCTCGACGACCGACAGGTAGGCGTCCGGGAGCCCGACGTACTTGCCGACGATGCCGATCTCGACCGTCTCCGATGGACGATCCATTCGCTCGACCATGTCCCGCCATGCCGTGAGGTCCGGCTCGACCGTCTCGAGGCGGAGCGTCCGGCACACGACGTCGTCGAGCCCGTTGCCGTGGAGGACGAGCGGGACTGCGTAGATGTTGGAAACGTCGACGGCGTTGATGACGGCGTCCAGGTCGACGTCGCAGAACAGGCTGATCTTGCGGCGAACGGCGTCGTCGACGTCCCTGTCGGATCGGGCGACGATGACGTCGGGATGGATGCCGCGCCCGCGTAGCTCCGCCACCGAATGCTGCGTGGGCTTCGTCTTCAGCTCCTCGCTCGTCGACAGGTAGGGCACGAGCGTCACGTGGATGTAGCACGTGTTTCCCTGGCCGACGTCCTTGCGGATCTGGCGGATCGCCTCGAGGAACGGGAGGCTCTCGATGTCGCCGACCGTTCCTCCCACCTCGGTGATGACGACGTCCACCTCGTCGTCGTCTCCCAGCTTCCTGATGCGGGCCTTGATCTCGTTCGTGATGTGCGGGATGACTTGGACGGTGGCGCCCAGGTACACGCCGCGGCGCTCCTTGCGGATGACCGACTGGTAGATGGCGCCGGTCGTGACGTTGGAGTCGCGGCGCAGGCTCTTGCCGATGAACCGCTCGTAGTGGCCGAGGTCGAGATCCGTCTCGCCCCCGTCGTCCGTGACGAACACCTCGCCATGCTCGAACGGGTTCATCGTGCCTGGATCGACGTTGATGTACGGGTCGAGCTTCTGCAGGACGACGCGCAGGCCCCGAGCCTTGAGGAGTCGTCCGAGGGATGCTGCGGTGATGCCCTTGCCGAGACTCGACGTCACCCCGCCGGTGACGAAGACGTACTTGGTCAACGCGTTTTCTCCACCTCGGAAGACGGGATGATAGCACCGGCCTCCCCGAGCCCCGGGATCTCGCCCGATGCGCGGCGCCCCGCCGCACGTTCCAGCAGCTCGGCGGCGTGCTCTCTGCCTCGGTCACTGTCGGGCAGGCCGGCGAGCATCCGGGACAGCTCCTCGACCCTGGCCTCGCCCGACACCTGGCGGATCGTCGCGGCCGTACCCGAGCGGTCGACGACGTAATGGCTGTTGCCGAACGCCGCCACCTGTGGGAGGTGGGTGACGCACAACACCTGCCTGCCGATGGCGAGGGCGGCGAGCTTCTCCCCGAGGGCCAGCGCCGTTGCCCCTCCTACGCCGGCATCGATCTCGTCGAAGGCGATGGTCGGCGCATCTGCGACCCCCGCAGCCAGCCTGAGTGCCAGCACGAGGCGGCTCACCTCGCCGCCCGATGCGACGGCGGAGACGGGGCCGGGGCTGAGGGCGGCGTCCGATGCGAATCGCAGCTCGACGTGGTCTGCCCCTTCCGGCGACGGCTCCGCCTCCGTGATAGCGAAGCGCACCACCGGAGTGGCGAAGCCGAGGTCCCGCAGGTGGCGCTCGGCGGCCCGCTCGGTCTCGGCGGCGCACGCCCTCCGTGCCGCGGTGAGGGCGCCGGCTGCGTCCCGCACGCGGATGTCCGCCTTCACGAGATCGTCTGCGATGCTCTCGGCCTGGCCGAGCAGCTCGCGCAACTCGTCAGCGCGCTGTTCCGCCTGGGTCGCGTAGGCCAGGACTGCGTCGAGGCTGTCGCCGTACCTGCGCTTGAGGTCGCCGAGCAACGAGACCCGTCGCTCGACCTCGTCGAGCGACGCATCCCCCGTCTCGATCTCGTCGGCGGAGCGCGCCAGGTCGATCGACACGTCGCTCAGCTCCGCCACCAGGGCGTCGAGTCGCTCCGCCAGCGAGGCGAGCGCCGGATCGAGGCGAGCGGCCCTGAGCAGCGCGTCGGCCGCCGCCCCGAGCCCGTCGAGCACTCCGTCTTCGATCGCCTGACGGGCGACGCCGAGCTGCTCGACGATCCCGGTGGCGTTGCGGAGGCGGTCGGCGAGCGCCGCCAGCGCTTGGTCGTCACCGGGTGCGAACCCGGCCTCTCCGATCTCGACGACCTGGAACTCGAGCATCTCGAGCTCCCTCGTGAGCGCCCTGGCGTCGCCGCCGAGCAACTTCTGGCGCCGCCGCAACTCGGACGCTGCGATCCAGGCCGCCTCGTACTCGGCCCTGGCGAGCATGCCTTCCGGTGTGAGGCGGCCGTCGAGCAGCCTGCGCACCTGCCCGGCGCGGCGGAGCGTCAGGGCGTCGTGCTGGGCGACGAGCTCGACGGCGCCGCCGAGCGCGTCCTGCAACGCCTTCACAGCCACCATCGATCCGTCGAGGTACGCCTTGCTTCGCCCGGAGGCGGTCACACGGCGGGAGGCGATCACCTCGACGTCGCCGTCGACGAAGCGCCCGTCGACCTTCGCCTCCTCGCCGTGGGGCCCGACCTGGTCGCGGCGCGCCTGCTCGCCGATGAGGAGGCGGATCGCCCCGAGGAGGAGCGTCTTTCCCGTGCCCGTCTCGCCGGTGACGACGACGAGCCCGTCACCCGGCTCGATGTGCGCGTCGGCGATGAGGCCGAGGTTGGCGACGGAGAGCTCGTCAAGCATGGTCGATGCCGAACTGGCGGCGAACCGCCTGAGGGAACGGGTGGTCACCCGTCGTGAGGAAACGCATGGATCGGGCGGCCTTCGCCACGGTGACGTGCTCACCTTCGGCGAGGATGCAGGCCGATCGGCCGTCGAGATCGAGACCGACAGGCCGCTCCGAGGCGACCGTGAATCGGAGGCGCGCATCCGGCGACACGACGATCGAGCGCGACAACAGGCTGTGGGGAGCGACGGGGGTGAGGATCATCGCATCGAGGCTCGGGTCGACCACGGGCCCGCCTGCGGACAGCGAGTAGGCCGTCGAACCGAGCGGGGTGGCCACGATGATGCCGTCGGCGCGATACGTGGCGAAATGGTGCCCCTCGATCTCGACGCCGACGTAGACGATGTGCTGTGCCACGACCTTCTCGAGGACGACGTCGTTGATGCCGAACCACGACCCGGCATCGCTCGTCGCCTCGAGCACCATACGGTGAGTGACGGACACCGTTCCGGCGTCGAGGGCGGCGACCATCGCATCGGTGTCGCCGGGTGCGACGTCGGTGAGGTAGCCGACCGTCCCGAGGTTGACCCCGATGACGGGGACGTCGGCGGGGTACGCCGAAGCGGCCGCCGCCAGCAGGGTGCCGTCGCCACCGATCCCGACGACGACGTCGATGCCCTCGGGCAGCACCCCACCCTCGTTGACCCGGGTCGTCTCCAGGCCGAGCTCGGCCGCTCGCCCCTCGATCTTCCGGGCGACCTCGTCGGCTACCGGTCTGGCGTCGTGGGCGAACAGGCCGAGGCGCTGGTATCTCATCCGGCCCTCACGAGCTCGGTGATGGCGTCCACGGACATGCCGCCAGTATCGCGGCGCAACCACAACAGGTACTCGCGATTGCCTTTGGCCCCCGTGATGGGCGATGGGATGCAGCCCTTGACAACGAGCCCGGCATCCTCGAGGGCCCCGACGGCGGCGAGCACCGCTGCGGCGCGGATCTCCGGATCACGCACGATCCCCCTCTTGCCGACCTCGCCCCTGCCCGCCTCGAACTGCGGCTTCACGAGAACGATGTGGTCGGTGTCCCGGCCGCCGAGCCGGGCGAGCTGCACCGCAACGGTCGCGATGCCGATGAAGGACAGGTCGGCCACGACGATGTCGAACGGCGCCCCGAGGACGGCAGGGTCTGCGTGCCGGACGTTCGTCCGTTCGACGACCGTGACCCGGTCGTCCTGGCGCAGCCCCCAGTCGAGCTGGCCGTAGCCGACGTCGAGTGCCACGACAGACGATGCGCCCCGTTGGAGCAGGCAGTCGGTGAAACCCCCCGTCGAGGCGCCGACGTCGATCGCCCGCCGCTCCGCAACGACAACCGGAAAGGCGTCGAGGGCGGCTGCCAGCTTCACCCCTCCCCTGCCGACGAACGGGTGATCCGAGGCGACCATCCGGATGCCCTGTGCTCCGTCGACCATCGTTGCAGGCTTCGGTGACGGGTTGCCGTCCACCTCGACGAGCCCCGCAGCGATGAGCCGCTGGGCGGCCGCCCGCGTCTCGGCAAGCTCGCGGTGTACCAGCTCGGCGTCGAGCCTGCGCCGCGTCAACCGACTGCCTCTGGGGCGTCCTCTCTCAGATCGAGCGTGATCAGCAGCGCCTCGGCGAGCTCGTCCGCCACCGCAGGGGCGTCGGCGGCATCGACCTGTGCGAGGCGGGCGAGGAGCTCGTCCGCCGCTCCCGAGTGATCGGCCGCCTGCCGGTGAGAGGCGGCTTCGTGCGTAGTATCCATGCGGTCATCAAACCACATGCGACCGACAGGTTTCGGCATTGATCCCGATCAGAGATCTCAACCCGACCCGCATCTTCCCGATCGTCACGGTGGCTCTCATACTCGTGAACGTCGGGGCATTCCTCTGGCAGCCGGCTTCCGGGACGCAGGAGGAGATCGATTTCCTGTACGAGAGGGCCGGCATCGCCTGCGAGCTCACGACGGGGGAACCGCTCACGCTCACCGAAGCGGCAAGAGACCAATGCGTCGCCGACTCCACCGAGGCACCCGTGTTCCCGGACAAGAACATATGGCTCGCCGGCATCGTGTCGATGTTCCTGCACGGCGGCTTGTTCCACATCCTCGGGAACATGTGGTTCCTGTGGATATTCGGCAACAACATCGAGGAGGCATTCGGGACGTTCGGCTTCCTCGTCATGTACCTGGCTGCGGGGGTCGTCGCCACCGCGGCGTTCGTCCTCACGAACCCCGACGCCACGGTGCCGCTCGTGGGAGCGTCCGGAGCGATCGCCGGAGTGCTCGGCGCCTACCTCGTGCTGTTCCCCGCCCACCAGGTCCTCACGTTGCTGGTGTTCTTCTTCGTGCCGATCCCCGCCATCCTCTTCCTCGGGCTGTGGTTCCTGAGCCAATTCGGCATCGCGGACGTCGGGGTTGCCTGGGAGGCGCACGTCGGCGGCTTCGTGTTCGGTGTCCTCGTCACCCTGCCGCTGCGCGAGGTGTTGCTGAGACGGGTCGCCGGGCTGCATGGCACCGTCCGCTACGTGTGAAGTCACGGGCGCCGCGCGAGGCGATCCGGCAGCTCGGCGATCGACGATATGACATGGTCGGGTCTCAGCTCGGGCGGCACTTGGGCGAGATCGGACACGACACCCGTCAGCGTGAGCACCGTGATCCACCCGGCGGCCTTGCCGAGGGCAACATCCGTCTCGGGGCGATCGCCGAGCACGATCACGTCGCCCTCGCCCACCCGTGACGCGATGAGCGCCCTCATCTCGTCGTGGGGCTTGCCGCACACGATCGGCGTGCCACCGCTGGCGGTCTCGATGGCGGCGGAGATCGCTCCCCCTCCCGGGTAGAGCCCGTCCGGCATCGGGTAGGTGGCGTCGGTGTTCGTCGCGTAGAAGGCCGCCCCGGCTCGCACGGCACGAGCCGCGTCGGCGAGCTTCTGATAGCTGAGGGAGCGGTCGAGTCCGACGACGACAGCATCGGCGGCTCGCCAGTCGGCGGTGACCGCCATCCCGCCTGCGGTGAGCGTGTCGACGAGGCCCTGCTCGCCGACGACGAACGCCGAGGAGAACGACCCGGCCATGGCGAGCGCCGTCGCCTGGCCGGACGTCGCCACCTGCTCCGGCCGTGCCGGGAACCCGGTGCTCGCCTCGATGTTGGCGGCGACGGTCTCCGCCGTCTTCGTCGAGTTGTTGGTGGCGAACACGAGCCGGTAGGCGCCGGCGAGTCGCCCGAGAGCCTCGCCGGCACCGGGCACCTCTCGGTCGTCGACGTAAACGACGCCGTCGAGGTCGATGACGATCGCCCCGACGTTGCCGACGTCGCCCCACGGCGCTACAACTTCGCTCGATGCATCCAAATCGAATCCCGTCACGACAGGTCAGGGGAAGCTACCAGCACATCGGAGGTGCCAGATGACGGCGCTGCTCGTGCGCATCAGCGGGCGCGACCAGACCGGCATCAACGCCGGCGTCCTCGAGATCCTCGACCAGTCGGCAGCCAGACTCATCGACATGGAGCAGGTCGTCGTGCGTGACCGCATCCATTGCGGGATGCTCATCGAGATCGACGAGGAGCGCTCGCCGCTCAAGGAGCTCCTCTACTTCGGCTGGCAGAAGGGGGTCTCCGTCGAGTTCGAGATCGTCGAGTCTGTGGACGTCGGGCCTCTGCCGCCGCGGTTCGCCGTGACGGTGATGGGCTCGTCCCTGGCGCCGGGCGCCGTCGCCGGGGTCGCCAACGCCGTGTCCGATTCGGGCGGCAACATCGAGCGCATCTCGCAGCTGTCACGCTATCCGGTCGTGAGCTACGAGATGCTCGTCGTCGGAGGCGACCTCGAGGCGATGAGGGCGGCGCTGCTCCGGGCGTCGCACGAGCACCTCGTCGATGTCGCCATCCAGGCGGAGGGCCTCGCCCGCCGAGCCAAACGGCTCGTCGTCATCGACATGGACTCGACCCTCGTCCAGGACGAGGTCATCGACCTCCTCGCCGCCGAGGCGGGAGTGGCCGACGAGGTCGCAGAGCTCACCCGCCTCGCCATGGAAGGGGCGACGGACTACGGCACCGCCTTGCGAGACCGGGTTGCGCTGCTGGCGGGCACTCCGGAGGACGCGCTCGAGCGGGTCGCAGCCAAGATCAGGCTCACACCGGGCGCCCGGACGTTCGTGAGAACGCTGCGGCGCCTCGGCTACACGACCGCTGTCGTCTCCGGCGGATTCCAGTACTTCGCCGACCACGTCAAGGAGCAGATCGGCCTCGACCACGCCTTCGCCAACACGCTCGAGAGGGAAGGCGGCGTGCTCACGGGGAACCTCGAAGGGCGCCTCATCGACGGGCCCGGCAAGGCGGCGATCCTCGCCGAGATCGCCGCCTCGGAGCACATCGGGCTGGAGCAGACGGTCGCAGTGGGCGACGGTGCGAACGACCTCGAGATGCTCAGCGCCGCCGGCCTCGGCATCGCATTCAACGCCAAACCGGCGGCCGTCGCCGCCGCCGACACCTCGGTGAACGTCCCGTACCTGGATGCGCTCCTCTTCATCCTCGGCATCAGGCGGGACGACATCGAAGAGGCGGACAGGCGCGACGGTCATGACGGCGGGTACCCGGCGGTGTGACGGCGTGAGCCTCGGTCAGGCCGTCAACTCGCCGAAGCGGGCCACGACCCGCTCGAGCATCTGGGTCGTGAGATCCACGCTCCGCTCGCTGACCCGCTCGTCGTCACCGTGGAACATGCTGAGCATGTCTCCGAACGTGACGTCGTCGTCGAACAAGCCGACGCCGTAGGCGACGACCCCTCTTGCCCTGAAGAACCTGGCGTCGGTGGCGACAGGAGTGATGGCGGGGACGAGAGCGGGTGACCCCGTCAGGGCGTCCGCCGAGTCGACGATCGCCTCCCACAGGGGCCCGCCCGTCGGCGAGCCATTGGCTGGGAACGTCTGGATGCGCTCGATCTCGATCTCGTCGCTCAGTCCGGGGCCCATGACCTTGCGGAAGTGGTCGTCGACGTCTTCCTCGTCCTGACCCGGGAGCTTGCGAACATCCACGTCGGCGGCCGCCAGATCGGGAACCACGTTCGACTTGATCCCCGAGTGGAGGACGGTCGGAGTGACGGTGAGATGCGTGCACGCATGCACCCAGCGGGCGAACGCCATGTCGTCTCCGGCGAGCTCGTCGATGGCGTCGTCGATCCTGTCCGGGTCGAGCAATCGCTCCTCGAGGTCACGCTCGAGAGCCAGGCCGGTGACGAACGCCGACCACTCTTCGGTGATCTCGACAGGGGTCGGCGTGGTGCCGAGGCGAGCCATCGCCGTCGCCATCGGAACGAGGGCGTTCTTCCTCCCATAGGGTTGGCTGCCGTGGCCGGGCAGCCCGCGACTCGTGAGGCGGCGCCACGAGGGTCCCTTCTCGGCGACTGTCACGGGGAGGACATGCTCACCCCCGGCGCGGAACGACGGGCCGGCCACCTCGGTGAGCAGGTACTCGCCCGCCACGAGGTCCCAGTGGTCCGACACGAGCGTCTCGGCGCCGAGACGGCCGCCTGCCTCCTCGTCTGCGGTCGCCCCGAAGACCAGGTCGCCGGGCAGTGGAGCGACGTCGCCGTTCAGGTGACGCTTGAACACCGCAGCCATCGCCGAGGTGACGTTGAGCATGTCGACGGCGCCCCTGCCCCAGACGTATCCGGCCTCCCGGATCCCGTCGAAAGGCGGGTGGGTCCACCCGTCCGGCTTGGCCGGCACGACGTCGAGATGCGGGAGGAGGATCAGCGACGGCGCCCCTGGGACGGTGCCCGCCACCCGGTACACGACACTCTGTCTCCCCGGATGCGGCTCGACGATCGTCCCATCCCGGCCGAGATAGGCGGCGAGTGTCGTCACCGATCGGTGCTCGTGGCCGCTGTCGGGGGTACCGTCGTTGACGCACTCGTTGCGGATCAGCTCGACGAGCAGCTCGACGACCTCGTCCGGCGGGATCACGGCGCGTCTCCGGCGTTGAGAACCTCGTCTCGGACGCGCTCGTCGTCGTGGTGCATCACGATGAGGCGCGCCGAGAAGCCGTTCGCCTCGAAGAAGTTCTTGGCATTGCGGTGGCCGGGGCTCACCCGGGCGTCGAAGAGGTGAAAGCCCCTGGCGCGGAAGGCGTCGAGGAGCATGGTCACCATCGCTTCGCCGACCCCGATGCCCCGCGCCTCGACCTCCGTGTGGATCAGCCGGACGACGGCGACACGATCGCCGCCAGCTTGGGGCAGCAGGTCCTCGGCCCGGCACCATCCGAATCCGAGTGGAACGTCGTCGAGCTCGCCGATCACCAGGACAGACTCGTCGTCCCCCATCACGTCGACAAATGCCTCGGAGACCGGTTCGGGCAGGCCGTCCGCCAACGGCCACAGTGGGCGGAGGGCTGCCTGCTCGCGCTCGAGGTCGCGATAGAGCGCCACGAGATCGTCGAGATCCGCTTCGGTCGCCATCCTGCTCGTGACTATCACATCCCCTCCGGGCTGCGCCACGGCAGTCTGCCACGGCGCCTCCCGACGCCCCATCTCGTCACGAGCAGCATCGCCTCGACGGCGATTCCCGTCGACATCTTCGACTGGCCCCGCACGCGGTCGACGAACGTGATCGGCACCTCGTCGATGCGCATGCCGAGGACGCTCGCCTTCCACGCCATCTCGACCTGGAACCCGTAGCCAGACGCCTGGCAGTCCCACGGCGCCAACCGCACGATCGCATCCGCGGTGAATGCCCGGTACCCGCCCGTCATGTCGGCGACGTCGGTCCCGAGGAGCGCTTTGGCGTACACGTTCCCCGCCCGCGACAGCCAGCGACGGTGCCACGACCAGTTGGCGACCCCGCCACCCGGGACATAGCGACTGCCGATGACCACGTCGGCTCCGTCTTCGGTCGCCGCCAGGAGGTTCGGGAGCGCAGCCGGGTCGTGCGAGAAGTCGGCGTCCATCTCACACATGACGCGGGCGCCGTTGTCGAGGCCCCAGCGGAAGCCCGCCGCGTACGCCGGCCCGAGCCCCGCCTTCTCAGCTCTGTGCAGCACGTGCAGACGCTCGACCCCGGCCGCCTGCTCGTCGGCGAGGCGGCCGGTTCCGTCCGGGGAGTTGTCGTCGACGACGAGGACGGACACTCCGTGCTCCAGCACGGCGGCCGTCAGCGGGACGATGTTCTCTGCTTCCTCGTAGGTCGGGACGACGACGAGGACGTCATGCCGCGCAATCGGCACAGACCATCCTTCGCTTGTCCGTCAGTTGGGAGCGGCGCTTCACGAGGTAGCAGGATGAGCAGACGAACTCGTCGTCCCTGGCCTCGCCGGGCCCTTCGTCCTCGAGGGCGATCTCGGCTCGTCTGATCTTCCGCAGCTCGGCCGCCTCGTCGACGACGAGGGTCTCCGATTCCTCGTCCTCGGTGAGCATCTCGAGCTCCTCGCTCTCGAGCTCGTCGAGAGCCTCGTCGGAGTCGTCGCCGTCCTCGTCTTCGTCGTCCTCGTCGTCTTCGTCGGCTGCGACGACCACGACGGCTGCGACCTCGTCGCTCTCGCCTTCCTCCTCGTCGAAGGGCTCCACCCAGTCTTCGTCGGCTGCGACCGTTTCATCGTCGAGGTCCTCCGGGACGTCGACCTCGTCGTCGTCCGGTTCCTCGAACTCGTCCTCCTGGTCTTCTTCGAATGCCTCTTGTTGTGGCTCGAAGTCGTCCTCTTTGGCCTTGGCCATGGGCAATCCTCTTTCGGCGGCGGCGAGTATATCCGCGGGCGGGACGCGAGAAACGGCCCACTGTCGCTTGATATTCCCCGAGTCTGTCGGCTCCGAGGCGTCAAATCTTGAAGTCGATGGCGCCCGGGACGACGACCGCCCTGATGGGGCCCGAGCCGAGCACTTCTCCGTCGGCCTCGACCGGCCAGTCGTCGTCGCAGATCAGGTCGATCGATGCCGTGACGAACCGCCGCACGGCCTTGTGGGTGAGGTGGCTTCCCGTGATGACCCGCGGCATCACCGTGAACGCCTGGCGGCGCGGTCCCGAGAACACCTGGACGTCGAAAACGCCGTCCATCACCGTCGCCCGCGGCGCGACGTTGAGCCCACCGCCGAAGAACTGGCCGTTGGCGACGACGATCGCCAGCGCCGGCCCGACGAACCGTCTCGAACCTGCCACGAGCTCGATCGGCCTGCCGCCGAAGCGACCGAGCGCCATCCAGAACCCGGCCGTGTACCGCAGGCCCCCCATGCGCCGCGGCAGCTTCCTGCCCACGACCACGGAGGCCGCGGTGACCCCGACATTGGCGGCATTGAGGAAGTACCTGGAGCCGAATGCCCCTTCCACGAGGCCGACGTCACATGGGTACACGTCGTCCGTGGCGAGGTGGAGCACGGCTTGCTCGATCGTTCTGGGCAACGCGAACGTCCTGATGAAGTCGGACCCCGACCCGGCAGGGAGTATGGCGAGCACCGGCTTCACGTCCCAGGGCTCCGCCATCATCGCGTTGAGCACGAGGTTCGCCGTCCCGTCACCGCCGACGGCGGCGAATCGCGTCGCTCCCGCTGCCCTGCCCTCGGTGACGAGCGAGAGTATGTCCGCCCCCGACGCCGAGACGCGCATCTCGTATTCCACCGCCGCCCCGACCAGCGCCTTCCGGGCACGCTCCGCCACCTCGCCCTTGGAACCCGACGACGGGTTGACGACTACCCACCAGCTCAAATCCGCCCCCCGGCGGCGACCACTCCGCGGTCGATCGCCTTGATCGCCAGGCGCGCCTGGTCCGCCAGCCTGGGAAACGTGTCGCGGACCTGCCTGAGCAGGTCGAGCAGCTGCCTGGCGTTGCGCACGAAATCGCCGGCCGAGCCCTCGTCGTCCTCGAAGAGGTCCTCGAGCGTGGCACCCGCCGTCCAGTCGTGGGCGACGGCCGCGAATCCGTGGTCGGGATACCGGGTCTCCGGCACACCGCCGGCACGCTCGGCGGCGTTGATCGCCGCCGCCAGCCCGGTGATCAGCTCACCGCGCTCCGCCACGAGCCCGTTCGGCCGGCGCGCCTCCGGCGACGTCGCCCGCGGCTCGAACGTGAACATCGAGGCCGCCGCGGCGAGATCCGGGCCGGTGAGCCCGTCGAGATAGCCACGCTCGATGCTCTCGGTGAGGACCAGGTCGAGCTCGTTATAGACGAAGCGAAGCCGCTCACCCTTGTCGGTGAGACCCCACCCCGTGGTGTATCCCCAGGACTCGAGCAGCGCCAGGGTCGCATCGAAGGCGGCGACCAGCCCTCCGCTCGCAACGGCGATCCTCCGTTCGAGGCGCTGCAGGTCGCGCTCAGCCCTCCGCGCCCGACGTGCCCAATCGATGTGCTTCGCCAGGTCGTGGCACGACGCCACCGGGTGCTCGATGGCGTCGACGCCGCCGACTCCCTCGGAGCCCTCAGGCTCGAAGCCCCGCAAGAGCCGGCCGACGGCCCTGCGGTACCCGTTGTCGCGCGACAGCACGGGCTGGGGCAGGTCGACGTGACCCGCCCTGGTGAGTGCCGGTGTCAGATCCTTCGGGGAGACGCGTCGCGCCCCGCCGGCAGCGTCGACCAGCAACAGGCGAGGCTGCGCTCCGTATCCCCTGGCGACGATCACCCAGCGGTCGTCGGGATCGCCGGTCAGTTGCAGCACGTCACCCTCGCGGGTGCGCTGCAGGAAGTCGCCGATGAGCGTCGTGGCATCGCCGGCGGCCGCGGACGCCGCGACATACTCCCAGATGTCTCCTCGGTCGCACTCGGCCGCCCCACGGAACTCCTCCAGGTCGGCGCGGCGCTGTTCGACCCGGGCTGCGAGCTGCAGGCGGCGGCCGTCCTCCCGGAACTGTGCGAACGACGCGTTGAGGAGCTCCTCCGCCACGTCCCGCTCGTAGTTGGCGACGAGGTTGACGGCCATGTTGTAGGTCGGCTGGAAGCTCGAGACGAGCGGATGGCTTCCGGCCGCAGCCGTGGCAACCACCTCGTCGAATCCGATGTACGCGCTGTGGAGCACGATGGCGGTCCCTCGGGTGTCAATGCCTCTCCTACCTGCCCTTCCCGTGAGCTGTGTGTAGTCGCCGGGCTGGAGCCGCACATGGGCCTCGCCGTCGAACTTCGAGAGCTGCTCGAGCACCACCGTCCTCGCCGGCATGTTGATCCCGAGCGCCAGCGTCTCGGTTGCGAAGACGACCCTCAGCAGCCCTGCCGCGAACAGCTCCTCCGTCACCTCCTTGAAGGCCGGGACGAGACCGGCATGGTGGGCGGCCACGCCCTGCTCGAGGTTGGCGAGCCATCCCGAGTAGCCGAGCACCTCGAGGTCGATCGGGTGGAGGTGGGCGGTTCGCTCCTCGGCGACGCGGCGGATCATCGTCCGGTCCCCGGCGTCCGTGAAGCCCATCCGGGCGGCGGCGACGGCGTCGGCGGCCTGGTCGCACCCGGCACGCGAGAAGATGAAGTAGATGGCTGGGAGCAGCCCCAGCCGGTGCACCTCGTCGACGACCTCGAGCCGGCGAGGGGTCGCGAACCGCCTGAACCTCCCCCTCCCCTTGCGCAGCAGCTTCGTCACCTCGGGGTTCGCCCGCTCACCCCCGCGGCCGAACACGGGCAGCGTGATGATCCCGCCCTCCCGGTGGCGATCCTTGACCATGAAGAGCGACTCGAGTGGAACCGGCCTCGTCTTTTCGACGACGAGTCTCGTCGGGCCCCGACGGGCTTCCACCCACGCCGTGAACTCCTCCGCGTTGGCGATCGTCGCCGAGAGGCACACGAGCGGCACGCGCCGTGGCAGGTGGATGATGATCTCCTCCCACACGGCTCCCCGGTAGCGATCCTGGAGGTAGTGGACCTCGTCGAGGATGACGACGCCCAGGCTGTCGAGTGCGGCGGAATCCGAGTAGATCATGTTGCGAAGCACCTCGGTCGTCATCACGACGATGGGAGCGCCCCCGTTGATGACGTTGTCGCCGGTGAGCAGCCCGACCGTGCCGGCACCGTAGGCGGCAACCAGATCGCCGAACTTCTGGTTCGACAGCGCTTTGATCGGTGTCGTGTAGAACGCCCTGGTGCCGCCGGCCACCGCTCGGGCGACCGCCGCCTCTGCGACGACCGTCTTGCCGGCGCCGGTCGGCGCGGTGACGACGACCGAGTCGCCTGCGGCGATCGCCCCAGCCGCCTCGATCTGGAAGGGATCCGGCGCGAAGGGGAGGCTTGCGAAGTACTGCTCCAACGCGGAGCCGAGGTCGGAGCGGCCGGTCACCTCTTGAGGATGAGCTTGATGGCGAGCAGCGTCAGCTCGAAGAGCACGTACAGGGGGGCGGAGAGCAGGGTCAATGTCAACGGGTCGCCGCTCGGGGTCATGAGTGCCGCACCGACCACGATGCCGAGCACCACCCAGCGCCACTGGGCGCGCAGCTTGGCGCTCGTCACCAGGCCCGCCGCCGCGGCGGTGAACAGGAACACCGGGAACTCGAACGCCAGCCCGAATGCCAGGATGAAGCGCATCGCGAAGCTGAGATAGAACTCGGCTCCGACGACGGCTTCGAGGCCCGGTCCGCCGAACCCGATGAGGAAGGAGAGTCCCCGCTCGAGCGACCAGTACCCCAAGGCGACGCCGGCGGCGAAGAGGACCGCCAGGATCGTCGAGAGGGGGATCAGGTAGCGGCGCTCTCGCTTCGTGAGGGCGGGGCTGACGAAGCGCCACAGCTGGTAGATGATCACCGGGCTGGCGATGATCACCCCACCGAAGAGCGACAGCTTCATGACGAGGCTGAAGGCCTCGGTGGGCCTGAAGAACGCCAACCCCTCACCCGTGACATCGATGTAGGGCTGGGCGAGCTTCTCGAGGATCCACTCGTTGAAGAAGAACGCCACGACCGAGCCGACGAGGATGGCGACGACGCACTTGATGACCCGCGAGCGGAGCTCGCCGAGGTGGTCGAAGAAGCTCATCGTCGCCTGCTGGGTCACACGCCCTCCGACTCAGTGTTCGGCTGCTTCTCGAGGGGCGGCTCGACGTCGGACGAGGCATCGACGTCGAGGGGAGCCTGCACCCCCGGCTTCCTGTCTCCGAGCGCCTTGGCGCGGATGACCTCGGCCGAGGTGTCGGCCGGCAGGTCTGTATCTCGATCCTCATCAGTCTCCCCCGCCCGTTCGCCCGGTGCCGGGAGCGCTTTCCGGTCGGCGGCAGGGGCATCGAGGTCGCGCACCTGCTCGTTCAGCTCGGACATCGACTTGTTGAGCTCGCGGCGGACCTCGCGAAGCTCTTCACGGACGTCACGCACCGGGCCGGCGATCTCCTGGTAGTCGGTGTCGATCTCGTCGCGCAGCGACTGGATCGCCTTGCGAGCCATCGCGACGAACTGACCGGCGCGGCGCGCCAGCTCCGGCAGACGATTCGGCCCGAACACGATGAGGATGATCACGGCGATCGTGAGCAGCTCGGAGACTGTGAAGTTCCCCACGGTCAGTCGATGGTAGATACCCGCGCCTGGTACGTCGTCCAGGGTGGCGGGGCGCCGCCCGGCAAAGACAAAGCCCCCGCAGAGCGGGGGCTCGGTTCACCGGAGTGGAGAACTCAGTTGGCTGCGATCTCGGAGTACCAGCCGTCCTCGTCGAGAGCCTGGGCGAATGCCTCTATCTCGTCCTCGGTGATCGGTCCGACTTCGGCGATGATCTCGTACTCGACGCCTGTGGCGAGGAGGATGCTGACGACCCGCTGGTTGGCCGGTCTGCGCTGGACGAGCCCGCAGAACGGGCACTCGAAGCGGTACTTGCCCTTGGAACCTTCGGCTTCGAGCTCGAGGCCCAGGTCGCTGGTCGTGAGCTCTACGTCTCCGCAGCGGTTGCATGTGGTTCGGATAGTGGTCATTTCTCACTCCGGCTGGCCCGTCTGTCTAACGAAAACATCGGCAAACACATCGGATGCTGAATGACTATTCGCGAGGTAGTCCGATGGCGCTAGCGCGAATAACGCTTCAGGATCACGCTGCGTAGCCGTCGCAGCGCATCGCCCACTTCCGGCCCCTCGACGAGCTTGCCGTCGACCCCGAGGCGCAGCAGCAACCTGGCGGCGACGAGCGGGTCAGACGCCGAGAAACGCACCGTCAACCACTCTCCGTCGTCCTCGACGATCTCGACCGGGTAGTAGTCGGCGACCCATCGGCCCCGCTCGGCGAGGCTTATCGTCGCCCGGACGTCGTCCTCGTTCGGCGAGTAGCGAACGACGGGTGCCGGGGGAACCACAGGGGGCTCGAATCGCTCCCCGGTCTCGACGACCGACTGGATGCGGTCGACCCGGAACACCCGCTCACCCCCCGCCGAGCGGCAGTAGGCCGACACGTACCAGTTCCCCATCGTCGAGAACACCGTCCACGGTTCGATGAGACGAGTCGTCGTCTCGCCGGTCGACAGCTTCGTGTAGACGATCTCGAGCGCCCTGCCCTCGGCGGCACCCGACCGAACCGTGCCGACCATCTCCGGCTCGGAGAGATCGACGACCAGGGCCTCGCCGCCGTCCGGAAGCAGCACGTCTCGCAGCTTGTCGAGAGCCCGGTCGAGGGCCGCCGAGGCGTGGCCCGTGGACTGGATCGCCAGCCCGGAGGCGAGCAGCGAGAGCGCCTCCGGTGCGGTGAGGCGTACCGGGTTCGAGAAGTAGTCGGCCATCTCGACGACCACCTCATCTTCGTCGATGTAGGCGACCATCAGGTCGCCCGGCCCGTACCCCGGGAGCCCACACACGAAGACCAGGTCGAGGTCGGCGGCGAGGCGGCGCTTCGTGTACCCGAACCGGTCGCACACCTCGTCGACCGTGGTGCCCGGGTTGGCGATCACCCACGGCAGCATCGACAGGATGCGGGTGAGGCGTTGCGCCGTCTTCGGGCTGGTCGTCATCGGGCCGTCACCCGTGCCAACAACCCCTCGCGGAGCTCGGGCGGAGCGATGATCTCCGCACCGTCGTCGAAGCCGAGCACCCACCCGATGAACGCCTCGGGGTTGGCGACCGGGATCTCGGCGACGAGAGACCCGTCGGGGGCCTCGGTGACCTGCGCCCTGCCCGTGAGCTGACGTCGTGCCCACCAGGCCAGCGGGGCATCGAAGGCGACGGTCGCCGTCAGGTCGTCCGGACCTGCCTCCCACGGCGCACCGGGAATGGCGTCGGAGGCGCGAAAGCCCTTCGGACGGTCGAACGCTCCGGCGGTCGGCCCGGCGGTGACGTCGGCGGCGCGATCGAGGCGGTACACCTTGATGTCGGGCGACCCCTTGTCAGGACCGACGACGTACCAATGCCCGCGGCGATGGACGAGCCCGTACGGGAGCATCTTCCGGTCCGAGCCGCGGTATCCGAATCGCAGCTCGCGCCTGTCCGAGACGGCAGCGAACGCTTCACCGAGCTCATGGCTGGACGCTCCTAGATCGGCCCCGAGCGGTTCGATCGAGGCCCCGAGCGGCGCCCCGCCCAACTTGAACAGCGCGTCGGGGCCCGAGGGGCGCCCTCCGATCCGGACAACCTGGGCGGCGAGCCACAGGGCAGCGCGCTCCTCGTCCGTCAGACCGGGATCCGGTAGCGAGTAGGCGTCCGCGGGGACGACGTACCCGTGCTCCACCTCCCAGGCGTCGGTGGGCCGCAGCTCGAGCGGGATCCCGAGCGATCGCAGCAGGTCCTTGTCGCGCTCGAACATGCGCCGCCACGCCTCGTCGCTGTCCTGGGCATACCCGGCGACGGTGTTGCGGATCTCGTCCGCCGTGACGGGCCGTTCCGCCGTGAGGAGGTATGCGAGGAGGTTGAGGATGCGTTCGATGACGTTCTGCATGTCGCCGCGCAGAGTATCGGTGGCCCGTCACGACTGGAAGCGTTTCGTGCTTCAGCCGGTGCGGCGTCCGACGACCTCGTCGACCTGGTACGAGACGCTCCACGTCGTCGGCTCGATGTCTGCGATCGGCTCCCACGGCCCGTCGTTCGCCCGCCACCTCACCCGCCACACGTAGTCGACCTCCAAGTCTGCGTAGTCCTTCGCCTCGTACGTGTGGGTGATCTCACCGTCCGGGTATCCGTCGAGTGCGTCGAAGAGGCGGGCCGGCACGTCCTGGATCTCACCGTCACCCCAACGGATCGCCACCGTCACCACCCTGAACTCCACGTCGATCCGGGCGGCGGTGAGCGGCGATGTGACCGACTCGACGTACGGCTCGGGCGGTTGCATCCCGATGAAGGTCGGGAGGCCCGTCACTCCGACCGTGGGAGCCATCGTCGGGTCCGGTGTCGCGAACTCGAAGGATTCGAGCACCTCCCAGACGAGCTCGATGTCGAGATCGACCTCCCAGGGCTCTCCGTCGCACCTCCTGAACCACGCATCGGCGATCCGCGGCCCGCCCCGAGTCCCGTCGGGATCGTATTGCAGCAGGTTGTCCGTCCCGTTCACCTCGGAGAGGTACCACCCCGTGAACTGCGACCGCCGGTAATGGCACTCACCGTCCCCGTCGTCCCCAACGGCAGGCCACAACGGCACGTCCGGCTCGTCACCATCCGAGTAGACGATCACCTCCCCCCCGTCGATTCGACAATGGAGGAGGCGAAGTCCGCCAAGGCTGCCAGCGGCTTCATACCAGCACCTGTATTCCTCAGCCGCGAGCGCGCTGGGCATCGGAGCTGCGACAAGTAGTGTCACCGTGACGCAGATCCAGTTCATGGCGACCAATCCCGGTCGGTGATGTCACACACCTGCATCCACTCCGAGGTCGGTGTCCCTCCTCCGAGCCGGGACCCGGTGCGCCAGTCGATCTCAAGT
>DASWKR010000094.1 GCA_036396535.1 Acidimicrobiia bacterium
CTCGGGTCGCAAAGCGACCGCTCACCGGTCCCCCGCAAAGCGGGAGACAGCGTATTGGAGGGGCCACCGCACACACGAGGGGCGCCACGCCAACCACCCCCTCGGCTCGGGTCGCAAAGCGACCACTCGCCGGTCCCCCGCAAAGCGGGAGACAGCGTATTGGAGGGGCCACCGCACACACGAGGGGCCCACACACCCAAGCCACCCCCTCGGCTCGGGTCGCAAAAGCGACCGCTCACCGGTCCCCCGCAAAGCGGGAGACAGCGTAGAGGAGGGCCGCGCAGGGGGGGTCCGCACCGACCACCCCCTCGGCTCGGGTCGCAAAAGCGACCGCTCACCGGTCCCCCGCAAAGCGGGAGACTGCGCATTGGCTCAGGTGGCCGGCTGGAAGTCGCGGTGCTCGATGCTGCCGTCGGCATGCAGGGCGAAACGGCCGTCCGTCCTGGCGTGCACCGGGCTCGGCGTCGACCATGGCCAGCCGCCGAACTGCGTCCTGCGGTAGTCCTCGACGGCTTGGCGCAGCTCCTCCGGGGTGTTCATCACGAATGGGCCCATCTGGAAGACGGGCGCCCCGATCGGTCTCCCCTGCAGAAGCAGCATCTCGGCGGGATCCCCGGTGTTGACGACCGCCGTCTCGACCTCGGCGCGCAGACGGACGCCGACGCCGCGCTCGATCGACGATGCCCCGACGGTTGCCGTGGACCCGTCGAAGAAGTGCACCATGCGATTCACGTCGGCCGGAGCGGTCGGCAGCGTCCATGCGGCCCCCGGCTCGAGACGGATCAGCCAGATGGCGAGGTGCGAGTCGCCGCGCGAGCCCCACGAGTCCGGAGGCGGCGACGGCGGTGCGGCGTCGCCGATGCCTCCCGCGATGACGTCGACGGTCACGCCGGGCCCGCCTGCGATCGTGGGGATGTCCTCGCCCCAGAGCATCCCGAAGTAGGCCTGCACCATCTTCGACTCCGGCGGGAGGTTCAACCAGATCTGAAACAACTCGAGCGGGTTGGAACCATCGTGGTTGATCAGAGGGAACATCTCGGCGTGCATGATCCCGGACCCCGTGGTGAGCCACTGGACGTCGCCCTCGCCGTATCGGGCGGTCGCCCCGAGCGAGTCGGAGTGGTCGACGTAGCCACGGCGAACCACCGTGACCGTCTCGAAGCCACGATGAGGATGCTGCGGGAACCCGGGCACCACGTCGCCGTGATACATGCTCCAACCGTCCCGGTACGAGAAGTCGGCCCCGAGCTGGCGACCCGCGAGAGATTCCACGGGACCGAGCAATTCGTTGCCGGCCGGATAGAAGTCCCGATGGTGCACCGTGAAGATGAACGGGTCGAGGCCGGTCCACGGCATGCCCAGTTCGACGAGCTCGACGATCGGCTGCGACGGCATCACTGTCCTTTCGCTCTTGCCGGGATGGTACGAGGTGGCGGCCGGTAGGCGTGCCGGACGACTCGCGTTCCACCGGCCGGCGCAGGTAGCTTTCCGTCTCTGGAGGCTCGATGACACCGATCGACGTTCACGATCAGGCCGCCTACGACAGGCTGCAGGGCAAGCTCGTCCCGCTGTGGCACTCGATCGAGCGGCTCAACAACGACGAGCAGACGATCGTCGTCGTCCCGTCAGTGGAGGTGGATCTCCAGCTGACCGCGCCCGAGGTGCAGGCGTACGAGGAGCGCTACCTGTTCCTGCTCCTGCTGCTGCGCCAGCCGCGGGCGCGCCTCGTGTACGTGACCGGCCAGCCGATCGATTCGGACATCGTCGACTACTACCTGGACCTGCTTCCGGGGGTGGTGTCGAGCCACGCCAGGAGGCGGCTCTACCTCCTCTCGCCCATGGAGGCGACACCGCGGCCGCTGTCGCACAAGCTGTTGGAACGCCCCCGGATGCTGGCGCGGATCCGGTCACTCGTCCCGGACCCCGATCGCGCCCACCTCGTCCCCTTCATGGCGACGTGGGCCGACAGGGAACTGGCGATGCGCCTCGGGATCCCGATGTACGGAGCCGACCCGAGGGACTCCCATCTCGGAACGAAGTCGGCGGGACGCAAGCTCTTCGCCGAGGTCGGGATCGACCATCCGATCGGCCGGGAAGATCTGAACAGACAAGCGGATGTGGCAGATGCCATCGTCTCGATGCGAGCCGAGCGGCCGGGCATCGAGTCGGCGATCGCCAAACACAACGAAGGTGTCTCCGGATTCGGGAACGCCACGATCGACCTGCGCGACCTCCCGCCGGCCGGCCACCCCGATGAACGGAGCGCCGTCGAGGCACGAGTGCGGTCCCTGGCGATCGAGATGCCGGGCGCCACCGCCGACAACTACTTCGAGGTGCTCGCCCACGAAGGCGGGATCGTCGAAGAGAGGATCGTCGCAGACGAGATTCGCAGCCCGAGCGTCCAGCTCCGCATCACACCACTCGGCGACGTCGAGTTGCTGTCGACGCACGATCAGGTCCTCGGGGGGCCGACCGGCCAGATGTTCCTCGGTTCCCGCTTCCCCGCCGAAAGGGGCTACGCCGGGCTGATCAGCAACGACGCACGCAGGGTCGGCGAGCGGCTGGCCGACCTCGGGGTGATCGGACGCTTTGCCATCGACTTCGTGGTGACTCGCTCGGGAGGGGGCCGGTGGTCGTCGCATGCCATCGAGCTGAACCTCCGCAAGGGGGGCACGACCCACCCCTTCTTGACACTGCAGTTCCTCACAGACGGTGCCTACGACGGCACGTCCGGGGTGTTCCACGCACCGAGTGGACAGGCCAAGCACTACATGGCCTCCGACCACGTCGAGGCCGACGGGCTGCGAAGATTCACACCGCACGACGTGATCGACATGGCCCTGCTGGGCGGGCTCCACTTCGACCAGGCCCGCCAGGTCGGCTCGGTGTTCCACATGTTGAGCGCCCTTCCTGCGCACGGGCGGCTCGGCGTGACCAGTGTCGGCGACTCGCCGGAGGACGCCCAGCAGCGCTACGACGAGGCGGTCGGCGCCCTCCTCGATGAAGCAGCTCAAGAAGCCGACGAGGCCGGTCGCTGAAGCCGCCGACCGCAGGAAGCTCGGGTAGCGTGCCGCGCACTCATGGCTGAACTACGCGTCGGGACATTCCTCGCCCCCAACATGATGCCCGTGTACGAGGCGATCACCGAGACGATCGCGCGGCGCCTCGGCACGACGGCCGAGCTCGTCGTCGAGACCTCGTACGAGAATTGCGCAACCGACGTCAACGACGTGTGCTTCGTGTGCAGCCTCCCGTACGTCATGTTCGAGCGCGAGGGAATCTCACCATCCCTCCCGACGGCGGCACCGGTACTGACCGGGGCGCGCTTCGGAGGCAAGCCGATCTACTTCTCGGACGTGATCGTCCGTGCCGAGAGCGGCTTCGGATCATTCCTCGACCTGCGTGGGTGCCGGTGGGCCTACAACGAGCCGCTCTCCCAATCCGGGTACGGCATCACCCGCTACCACCTCGTGACCCTCGGCGAGACGAACGGCTTCTTCGGTGACGTCATCGAGGCCGGCTATCACGAGACGGCGATCGAGATGGTCCGCGACGGCGAGGTCGACGGCGCCGCCATCGACTGCCAGGTGCTCGCCGTCGCGGTGCGGGAGCACCCCGATCTCACCGAGACGCTCCGGGTCGTCGAGACGCTCGGTCCGTCGACGATCCAGCCGATCGGCGTGTCGAGACGGCTCGGCGAAGCGGTACGCGCCTCCATCCGCGATGCCCTCGTCACGATGCACGAAGACCGTCACCTCGCCGCCCGCTTGGCGCACGGCTTCATCGAGCGCCTTGTGCCGGTCGAAGCGTCCTCGTACGACGACATCAGGGCGATGGTCGACGAGTGCGAGCGAGCCGGTTTCATGCGATTGCGTTGACTGCGGCACCGCCGCTGCAGGTCAGCCCCCCTTTTCTGACGCGCAACCGTCGCAACACCGGCCCTACGATCGCGGACGGCCCGCGGCGACGACCCGACTGGAAGGCATGAGACTTCGAATCGCCTGTCTGCTGACGCTCGCGGTGATCGCGGCATGCGCAGGCTCAGATACCCGCGACCGGCTGCTCGTTTCGGCCGCCGCCTCGCTCACCGACGCGTTTCGTGACATCGAATCGGCGTTCGAGACAGATCACCCAGACGTCGATGTCGTGCTCAACCTCGGAGCCACCTCCGCCCTCCGTGAGCAGATCCTCGAAGGAGCCCCGGTCGATGTCTTCGCCTCAGCCAACACGGCGAACATGGGTGCGGTGGTCGACGCCGGGGCGGTCGACGGCGAGCCGAGCATCTTCGCGATCAACCGGCTCGAGATCGCCGTTCCCACCAGTAACCCTGCCGGCGTGACCGGCCTCTCCGATTTCGCCAGAGACGAACTGCTGATCGGGCTGTGCGCCGAGGCCGTACCGTGCGGTGACTTCGCTCGGCAGGCGTTGGCGAACGGTGGAGTGACGCCCAGGATCGACACGAACGAGCCGGACGTGCGCGCCTTGCTGACCAAGATCGAAGCGGGCGAGCTGGACGCCGCCATCGTGTACGCCACCGACGTTCTCTCGGCTAGTGGCAGCGTCGAAGGCGTCGCCATCCCGGACGAGGACAACGTCCCGGCCGAGTACCCGATCGCGGTGCTGCGCGACGCCCCGAACCCTGAAGTCGCCAAGGCGTTCGTGGCGTTCGTGCACTCAAACGCCGGTCGTGAGATCCTCGCAACCTACGGCTTCGGCCCACGATGAGAGAGCCACGTCGAGAGAAGGGCACGGGAGGCGCCACTTCGGCCGTGCAAGGAGAGATCCACAAGTGACCGGGCCAACCCGCGGGTGGCTCGCCGACCTGGTAGTCGGTGGCATCACCGGCGGCGTCGTCGGGGCGATCGCCGCGGTCAACTTCGTCATCTTCACGGGGATCGAAGGCGGCTACGAGGCGACCATCGCCGACGTGTTCGAGCAGAACGCCGCGCTCGGCGTGGTGACCGTGGCGATCCTGATCGCCGGCCCCGTGCTCGGCGTCGCCCTGGCACGCAGGCGTCGCAGTAGGCGGGAGCGCCCATCGAGGTGACCCGCCGATGCACGCACGTCGTGGGGGTATCGTCGTCTCATGGTTCGGGTCGGCAGATCGACACAGGTGGTCGAGCACGCCATGCCGTCCGGCTCTCCGGTCCGGCTCGTCGAAGAGATGTGGTGGATCGCAGCCGCCGGCCGGGCCTGGGGGTTCGCCTTCGGCTACCGCCGCCCGCGGTCGGTTGCGGTCGGCGCCACCCGGGTGCGCATCCACGACCACGTCGCCCTGGCGCGCTCCGTGGTCATCGTCATAGCCGTCATAGCCGCGATCGGAAGGAGGTCGGCACGATGACCGGGGCGAACGACTTCGACAGCTCCGTCGACGGTATCGCCGACCGGGTCCGTCAGACGCTGGAGGCGATCGTGGGTCCGGCCTCCCCGTCTGCGGTCTTCTCGGCCCCGACGACGCTGGGAGACGACCTCGTCTTCACGGCCGCCGCCTGGGAGCGTGGCGGAGGCTTCGGCTTCGGCGCCGGTGAAGGCGGCGATCCCGAGGGCGGGAAAGGATCGGGAGGTGGCGGCGGTGGCGGAGGCGGATCGCAGGGGCGACCGGTCGCAGTGATCCGGGTCGGACCACGAGGCATCGAGGTGCGGCCCGTTCTCGACCTGACGAAGATCGGAGTCACCGTCCTCCTGGCGGCGGTCGGCGTGTGGAGAGCAGGCCGCTGACTCGAGGTCCGGCGGCGCCTATCGACCAGCGGCGAAGCCGTCGCCCGTCGACTTGATGAGCCGACCTCGATAGCGGGTCGGCGCCGCCTGGACGGTGCCGTCGTGCGTCTCGAAGGAGGGTCGCCTCTAGTGCTGCTCAGGCGGCGACGATGGTCAGCGGCGATGGGGCATCCGGCGCCTGGTGGCGTCCCGAGCGCTCGGTAAGCTCCGAGCCAGGAGGTGGGCGATGAAGTTCACGCAGCATGTGATAGTGAACGTACCCGACGAGGAGGCGATGACCGCCCTGATGAAGGAATGGGAGGACGAGGAAGCGTCCGACGCCCCGGGCTTTCTCGGCGGACGAATCCTCAAGTTCCGCGAGAAGCCGGGACGGTACGTCATCCAAGCAGACTTCGATTCGTGGGAGGCTGCCGAGCAGAACAACGAACGGCCCGAGACTCAGCGTTGGGCCGCTCGCCTGGCGGAAATCATCGAGGGCGAGCCGAAGTACGAGAACCTCGACGTCCTGCAGGAGTTCTGAGACGCCGAGGGGTGGATGGCCTCCAGGCGCACCGGGGGGGTCTGTCGGAAACTCAGGTTGAAATCTGGCGGGTTGTCGCCGATACTGAGGATGCCGAGGGCAATAGCCTGAGGAAGTGAACCCGGCTCCTCTCCGGACGGTGAGCGGCCGGGTTTTGCGCGTCTAGTCCACCCCGACCACCTCTACGCTGCGGACCATCCCGAGGTCCTGTATCCAGCGACGCCACGAGCCGCCGCGCCCCCACGCCCAGGCAACCGCATCCGGGACCCACAACAGCGGCTCGTTGGTCGGTGTGTGGTGACTGTAGGTGAGGGGCGGGTTTGGGTCGGATCCGAGCGCCCGGTAGATGGCGGCGCGATCGCGCTCGTCTTGACCCTCACGCGCCTCGATCACGATGCGGGTGACGCTTCTGCCGTGAAGCTGGACCGCAGCCGTCGAGATAATGGCGTTGCGCGCGGCGATCTGATCGGGGCCGGGCGGCGCCCGTTGGCAGCGGCGGCGAGGGCCTCGACTTCGTCCGGGTCCAAGATCAGCTGTCGGCGTAGGTGGGCCACCATTCGGCGAGCGGGACCTTGCCGCCCCGAGGATCGAAGTGCTCGCCCTGGTCACGCGCAGCGAAGCTGGGTGGTCAGCCAGCGCTCGGCGTCGGCCTTGGTGCGGAAGGTCCGGGAGAAGCGGCGCCCGTCGGCGATGTAGCGGGCGCGCCAGGGGCGGTTGGGGCGGTCCGCTCGGTCGATGCGGGTCGTTGCCATGGCGACGGTCTCTCCTGTGGCCGGCCGGTGATCGGCCTGTGATCGCACAGTGGTCGATGAGCGCGAATCCGCGTAATCCGGCGTAAGGATACGGGAGGGCCAGACTCCCTTGTGTCCCAAGGGAAATCGGCTCATTCCGTTGTGGCCGAAGGAACTGCAGACGGACTCGCCCCCGACGAGTCCGCGTGGGCCCGGCAGGACTCGAACCTGCGACCAAGGGATTATGAGTCCCCTGCTCTGACCAACTGAGCTACGGGCCCCGGCAACGAACGAGAGTCTACGGCGACCCGTCAGCGAGCAGGGATCTGTCACCCGGAACAGGGACTTTGGCCCATTGGACGGGAGGCGCCTTCGGCGTACGTTCATTGCAGAGCTGGAGGGCAGCCGTGGACCAACAGACCGTCGCGCCGCCGGGGCCGCACCTGGCGGATGCGCACTCTGGCCACCTTCTCGATGAAGTGGTGCTCACCGACGCCGTCGAGCACTGGCTCAGGTGGATCGCCCGCGTTCTGTCCCTGGTCGTCATCGGCGGGTTCGTGGTCGCCCTCGTCCAGTATGGGCCCCCCGGCGCTCAGGACTACGTCGCGTGGCAGGAGAGCGCCTCGGTCGCCGCGCTGAGCGTGGCGGCCATGGGACTCCTCCTGGCCTGGGTCTGGGAGGGTCCCGGTGGGGCGCTGGCGATCGTCGCCGGGACGTTCGTCGGAGCGCTCGCCGCCTTCGAATACCCCCTCCTGCTGTCACTGGCCGTGGCGCTGCTGTTCGTTGCGCCCGGTGTGCTGTTCCTGCTCGCGTGGAATCGCACCCGCACGTGGCGATCGATGGTCGTCGTCTGCCTGGCGGGGCTCGTGGTGCTACTCGGCGGTGGGGCGGTGGCATACGGGTTCTACAACGAGGGCCACGGCGCGGCTCACCCGCAGTCGGATCGCGCCGCCCTCCCGCCGTCGGCGGTCGACTGGATCTGGTCCGGCGGGGTCACCTCCGATGCGGCCAACGTCGTCGCCATGGTGCCCGGTGCGAGCGATGTGCGGCTCGCCGTCAGCACCGCGGCCGACTTCGACGATCCGCGCTACGTCGTCTCGTCGAGGCGCGGACCGGTCCACGCCTTCGAGATCACGGCGCTGTCCCCCGCCACCCGCTACCACTACGCCGTCGAAGCCGACGGCGAGCTCGATGCGATCAGGGCCGGCACCTTCCGTACCTGGCCCGACGGCCCGTTCGGCTTCACCGTCGCCCTCGGAAGCTGCGCAAGGAGCGGCTCGAACGGGAGCGTCTTCGACGAGATCCTCTCGCTGCAACCCGACCTGTTCTTGAGCAGCGGCGACCTGTTCTATGGCGATGTGATCGACAACTCGCTCGACACCTTCACCGATCTCTACGGAGGCTCACTGCGCAGGCCGGCCCAGGCCGCCATGTTCTCCGGAGTCCCGCTCGCATACACATGGGACGACCACGACTATGGCCCCAACGACTCGGGGGGCGACTCCCCCAGCAGAGCGGCCGCCCTGTACAGCTACCGCGAACTGGTGCCGCACTACGAGCTCGCGCTCGCCGGGCCCGACGCCCCGATAACCCAGGCGTTCACGATCGGTCGGGTGCGCTTCATCCTCACGGACACCCGATCGGCCCGGTCCGCGCCATCCGACGGGACGACGCCGGGCACGATGCTCGGTGTCGAGCAGCTCGCCTGGTTCCTCGACGAGTTGGAGGACTCGGCCAAGACCCACGCCGCCGTCGTCTGGGTCAGCTCGGTTCCTTGGATCAGCGAGACCGCGGCCGGGTCGGACGACTGGGGAGGGTACCCGGAGGAACGGGCGGCCATCGCCGACTTCATCTCGACGAAGGACATCGACAACCTCGTCATGATCGCCGGCGATGCTCACATGGTCGCCATCGACGACGGGACGAACAACCGCTACGCCGCCGACGGCGAGCCCTCCTTCCCGGTGATGCATGCCGCGGCCCTCGACCGGCCGGGCTCCATCAAGGGCGGCCCCTACAGCGAAGGGGCCTTCCCCGGAGCCGGGCAGTTCGGGCTACTGACCGTCGTCGACGATGGAGGCGACCAGGTCACCGTCGAGCTGATCGGTCGTGACTGGCTCGGCAACGTACTGGTGTCCCTCGAGGTGGTGTTCGACGTGGAGGCCGGGGCGTGAGCGAGCGCGAGACCATGCGGGAGCTGCTGGTGACGATCGACGGCTCCGGCAGCGCCGTCGCGCAGGTCGGAGGCAAGGCGGCCGGGCTCGACCGGCTCGCCGCTCACCGCTTCCCGATCCCTCGAACTCTGGCGATAACCGCCGCGGCTTACAGGAGGTTCGTGGCCCAGGCCGGGCTCGAGAGGTGGTTGACGCAGGTGGCAGCCCGAGCCGTCCCTGAGCCGGGAGCACTCGCCGCAGAGGAGTCCGAGATCGTCGATCGGTTCCTGACAGCCCCGCTGCCGGATCGGGTGGAACGGGCGATCGACGACGCGGCGCGAGCCGTGCTCTCGCATGGGCCGGCCGTAGTGCGCTCATCGGCCACGGCCGAGGACATGGGCGGCGCATCGTTTGCCGGCCAATACCGCACGTTCGTGCGCCTCGGCAGCGTCGACGAGGTGATCGACGCCGTCCGCAGATGCTGGGCGTCGCTCTGGCTCCCGGCAGCGAGGTCGTACCGCCAGCAGCAAGCGATCCCAGACACGGACCTCGCCATGGCCGTCATCGTCCAGACGATGATCGAGGCGGAATGGTCCGGCGTCGCCTTCACGACAGATCCCGGCGGCCGACACGACATCATGCGGATCGAGGTCGTGCCCGGCCTCGGGGAGGCGCTCGTCTCCGGTGCCGTCACACCTCTCGACTTCGCCCTCTATCGCCCGACGCTCGAGATCTCCCCCGTGAGGGGCGACACCCCGCCGGCCTTCCTCGAGGAGCTCGGCAGGATGCTGTTGCGGGTCGAAGACGAGCTCGACGCCCCACAAGACATCGAGTGGTCGTGGGCAGACGGACGGCTGGTCCTGCTCCAAGCCCGTCCCATCACGGTGCACGGTCCCACTGCGGCCTTCGACGACGGCCTCGACCGCCCCGTCGGTTCGGACGACGAGTTCACCCCCCACGGCGTGGTCGAGATGCTGCCCGGGGCGATCTCACCTCTGTTGTGGTCGATCAACGCTCCGATGATCGAGAACGGGTTCCGCTCCGTCGTCGCCACGCTCGGTGGACCCGCCCTCGACATCGGCCGGCCGTACCTCGGCCGGTTCCGAGGCAGGGCGGCGCTCAACCTCAGTTCCCTGCGCGCCGTGGCGGGCGCCATGCCCGGCGGGTCGGCAGCCGCCGTCGAGCGCCAGTTCATGGGGCAAACCATGGAGGAACCCGAGGAGGAGGAGGCCCGGGCCAGCCTGCGATCCATGCTGCGCGGTCGCAAGGCCAGGGCGCGACTCGCCGACGACGTCGCGTTGGTGTGCGCCGCCGCAGACGGCGTCGTGGGGCTCGACGTCCAGCTGACGAACCTCTCCGCGCGTCGGGCGCTCGCGTACGGCGAGACCGTGAACGACCTTGCCTGGCGCATCGCCGCTGCCGAGGTCGCCGCCTCGAGCGCAGCGGCCGCGGCTTACCAGTCCGTCGAGATGGTGCTCGGTCGCTGGATGGACTCCCAGCTCGCCGCCCAGTGGACGCAACGGCTCTCGGCGGGCGCCCTCGAGGGCGAGCTCGCCGGGACCAGGCTGCAGCGCGAGCTGCGACGGGTCTGGGATGCGCAAATCGCAGGCAACGCGGAGCTCGAGGCGGTCATGCGGGATCAGGCGCCGGAGCGGATCGCCGCAACCGTCGAGCAGCTCGGGGCGACCGGCGAGGCGCTGCAGGAGACGGTCGCCGGTGCATCCCGCATGGCCGGATCGAGATCGATGTACGGCGCAGCGACGTGGAGCGAGGACCAGGTGGCAGTGTGGAGGTTCCTCGCCATGGTCGGAAACGACCCGACCGCCGGCGGGGATCTGCGCCCGGGCGAGGCACGTGACGAGCTCAGAGAGATGCTCACGCAGGGCAGGCGCTGGCGGACCGTTCGGGTGCTGACGGGACAATTCGTCGACCTGCGGATGCGCTGGGTCGACTCACTCGTGTCTGAGGCGACCGCCAACCTCAGGATGCGAGAACGAGCCAAGTCGGCGCTGCTCACGCTGGGCGGCGAGCAGCGTCGCTTGATCGTCGAGCTTGCTCGCCGGCTGGTCGCCTCGCACCACATCGACGATCCCGACGACATCGAGCTCTACACCGATCTCGAGGTGAGGCGCATGATCGCAGGAGGTGCTCCGCCACCGCCTTCCGTCGTCCACTGGCGGCGAACCGTGAAGCGCCGCTGCCTCGCCGAGGGACCCCTCCCCGATCGCTTCACCGGGTCACCGGACGGGAGACAGCTCCTCGACGTCGACCGGAGCGAGACCCTCCCCGGATGGGCTGCCTCCCCCGGGCGGACGTCACGGCGAGCCCGGGTCGTCTCCGGGCTCGGCGATGCAGGGTCACTCGAGTCGGGCGAGATCCTGGTGGCCGAGGCCACCGACCCCTCGTGGACCCCCCTGCTGAGCCGCGCCGCCGGCCTCGTGCTCGAGACGGGTGGCCCACTGTCGCACGGCGCCATCGTCGCCCGGGAGCTCGGCATCCCTGCCGTGCTCAGCGTGAACCGGGCGACGTCGATCATCGCCGACGGAGACATCATCGAGGTCGACGGGTACGCAGGTGTCGTCCGCCGATCCGCGCACAGGGGTCAGGAGGCGGCGTGATGATCCTCGGTGTCTTCTTCCCGAGCCTCATGGGGGTTGGCATCCTTGCCTCGGGAGCGCTCCTCGTCGCAGACCAGGTGCGCAAGCTCATCCCCAATCGGGGGGTACGCCGCCAACACCGGGTCGCCACGGGTGCGTTCGGCGTGGTCGCCGCCGCAGCCGGCGCGGCAGGAAGACGAGTGGCGCGCAGTGACCTCCTCGACCGCGAGCCGAGAAGCGCCGTCGCCTACGCCGCCATCTCCAGCGTGGTCGCCGCCGTCGGGCTCGCCGTGGTGCTCTCGTGCCGGTCGGCGTACCTCGATCCGATCGGGCCGTTCCACGACAGCCCATGGATGATCGGGATCGGCTGGGCGGCAGGCATCGCGTCCGGCGCCCTGGCTCTCGTTGCCACGGCACTCGCCATGACGCGATCCAACCCACCGGGCTTGCTGTCCCGCATCGTGCGGTCGACGGGCTTCGGTCGGCTGCGTGTCACCGACGACGTGCGCGTCACCACATACGGCGATGAGCCGACGAAGGAGCGAACATGAAGCGAACTCTGGCCGCCATGACTCTGTCCGGCTTCCTCCTCTTCACCGGCACCTACATCTTCGTGTACCTGTTCCGCGCCTTCCGTCTCGAGGAGCCGGCCGCGGAGACCGCCGTCTACCTGTGGCACGGTGACCCGATGGCGCGGGCGATACTCGTTGCCGTTCTCTTCGTCGTCGGACTCGTGTTGCTGCTCTTCCTGGCGCTCGTCAGGCCGGGCTCCCGCGGTGCCGCCGCCCTCCGCATCCGTCCCGACCTCCGGGAATGGCTCGATCGACGCTCCGAGGAGACCAACGAGGATGCCGGCCGCATCGCCGAGCGAGCGATCGCCTCGTACCGCGACCGCCTCGGCTCAGGCATCTGACGGAAGCACTCACCGGCGACGCCCCCCTCAACGCGCGATCCCCCGGTCCCCGGGGGATCGCCAAGTCCCCCCACGCGCAATGCCCCGGTCCCCAGGGGATCGACGAGCGCCCTTCACGCGCAATCCCCCGGTCTCCGGGGGATCGACGAGCGCCGCAGGCCGAGTCGAGGGGGCCCCACCCAACCCCAGGCCACCGCCACCCCAAGCCACCCCCTCGGCTCGGTCGCACAGCAACCACTCGCCGGTCCCCCGCAAAGCGCGAGACAGCGTCATAAAGCCGCCACCACAACACCGCGAGCGCCCCTCGCGCGCCATCTACCGGCCTCCAAGGGATCGACGAGTGCCCCTCCGCGCGCAATCCCCCGGTTCCCGGGGGATCGACGAGCGCCGCATGCCGAGTCGAGGGGGCCCCACCCACCCCCACGCCACCCCCTCGGCTCGGGTCGCGAAGCGACCACTCGCCGGTCCC